>JALLON010000121.1 GCA_027717925.1 Acidobacteria bacterium AH-259-G07
GGAGAAAGGAGACTACCTGGTGTACGTGGACAATGTAATCGTGCAACGAGCCGACGGAACCATCGTCGAATTATACCGCGGCGGTAAGCCTCGACAAGAGCCACCGGCAGTCGCTGCCGGTTATTCAAAGATTTCAGTAAAAGCTGTTCCAGTGGGTAGAGCTCAGCGAAGGGTCAGCCCTTAGCCCGCATTTCTCACACCGACTCTACTGCAGCGGCGCAATCATCCGCCCTGACTGCGTTGCGCTCGGTCGGCACACCGGTGGTGTCTGTACCAACTTGACTCAAAGTGTATATGACTGTACATTAATGTACATATAGAAGGATTGGAAATGAAAGTCATTAATTTCACAGAGTTTAGAAAGAATGCCTCATCCATTCTGTCGGAAGTCGAAATGGGGGAGACTGTGCAGGTTTTACGGCATGGAAAAGCAATTGCTGAAATTGTGCCAGTTTCCAGTGTAGCTCGGATGCCATCTTGGAAGAGGCCGGGCTTACGGCTCGAAATTAAACGCGGGTCATTGAGCCAGGCGATTATTGACGAAAGAAGGCAATATGAATGAAAGCCTTTTTTGATTCATCCGGATTGGCCAAGAGGTACATCGAAGAGAAAGGGAGTGACGCCGTTCAAGAGATCCTCCGAGGTGCCAGTTCCATAGGCTTGGCAGTCATTTGTATCCCGGAAGTAATATCAGCATTATGCCGACACAGAAGGGAGGAATTGATATCTGAAAGGGAGTATGGGGAAGCCAAAGACTCACTATTTGAAGATGCGGCTGATGCCTTCATTGTAAATCTCACCTGGGAAATCGTATTGAGGACAGTAGAGATTTTGGAAAAGACTGCATTGCGAGCGATGGATGCCATTCACATTGCCTGTGCGATTAGATGGGGTGCAGACCTCTTTGTCTCCTCAGATGAAAGACAACTCCGGGTTGCTCGGAATGCTGGGTTGAAGGTTAAGAAGGTATAGATGCCGTGAGAAGCCCTCGCCTGAGAGAGGAACTAACCGCGATTCGGAAACGCTGTGCTGCCTTACCTGTATTAGATACTCGCAGCCCCGATGAGGTTCTCGGTTATGATGAGCACCGGTGAGCCCTTGCTCTTTAAAGGGAATGATTTGAATCAGACGGACGTCAAGAGAGTATGAGAGATTTGTATAGTGTGGGTTGTCCGGTTCATACCGAAAGCCGATAAATATAAAAAGTTGTGAACAAGTCTATTCTCGGCGCAGTGCTGGCTGGCGGACCGAGCCGCAGAATGGGCCGGGACAAGGCAACTTTATTGTTTCGAGGTCGGCCGCTCATTCAGCACGTCAGTGGCCTCCTGCTGGCAGTATTTGCCGATGTCGTCATTATCTCCGGCTGTCAAGGGCAATACGAATTCATGGCGTTGCCTGTCCTTGCGGATGCTATTCCTGACTGCGGCCCTCTGGGTGGCATTTATACTGCCCTTGGCCACGCGGGCGGCCGAGCGGCATTCGTCCTGGCCTGCGATCTGCCTTTCATCAGTCAAGAGTTGATCGAGTACGTTCTCGATTTTCCGATTCAGCGTGGTGCTCTTCCGCCATCTCTCCGACATTCCGATAGGTTTGAAGAACCGGCCGTAGCCAAGATACCGCTGCAAAATGGACAAGAGCAGCCCTTGTGCGGCTTATACAGCCAGGGCTGCTTGCCTTTGATCGAAAATAGACTGAAGC
The DNA here is from genome assembly GCA_027717925.1 of Acidobacteria bacterium AH-259-G07. Taxonomy (GTDB): domain Bacteria; phylum Acidobacteriota; class UBA6911; order RPQK01; family JADFOI01; genus JALLOL01. The sequence goes on from JALLON010000121.1 coordinate 1,699, forward strand.
GACAGAAATATAAGGTCCTCGATTTTCTCAAAATAATAGAGACGGTGCGCGTCCCCATGACACCCGAACTGGCTTTTTACAGAGAAAATCTCCTTTGCAATATCAATACACTTGAGGATTATGAGAGAATGTGCGAAGGCAATTCCTAAAGGTATCCGGGGAGGAGCAAGGTTATGGCCAACCCGCTCGAGCAACAGATTGGTCCCCATTTGGAAATCCAGCCTTTCTGAAGGATCTGTTATGCTGAAACGATGGCCTATTCTCATTTTGGCGGCAGTGCTCATTCAGTGTGGGAGCTCCAGCAAGGTCGACGGTACTGAGGACGTCGATCGTCCAAATGTCTTGTTTATAGCCGTTGATGATTTGAACGACTGGGTCGGTTTTCTCAATGGGCATCCCCAGGTGAAGACGCCCAACATGGACCGATTGGCCAAACGCGGCATCGTATTTTCCAACGCCCATTGCCCGGCTCCGCTGTGCTCCCCGTCTCGGGCAGCGGTTTTCAGCGGTAAACAGCCGTTTCACACCGGCGCGTACAGTAATGAGCACAACATCCGCAAGATTCAGCCGCAACTGGTATTGATGCCTCAGCATTTCAAGAAAAATGGCTATCAGACATTCGGCACGGGCAAGCTGCTGCATCGGAGAAGCCCCGAACTGTTTGACGACTACCTCTTCACCGAGCAGCGGTGGAGCCCGTTCACACGAACGCAAGTGGAGTACACTCCTGAAGAATTGTCAAGCAAGGGAACCAAGCCGCGACACGTCGTTGACCGTGGTCCTGGGCGGCCCAAGATCGTGCTGCCGCTTAATGGCATGCCCAGCGATCGAAGCCCGTACGACCCGAAGGGTGAATCGTTTGACTGGGGGCCGGTGGATGTTGACGACAGGGAAATGGGGGATGTGAAAATCACCCACTGGGCCGCCCAGCGATTGGGTCGCAGGACAGACGAACCGTTCTTCCTCGCGGTCGGTTTTTACCGGCCGCACATCCCGCTGTTTGCGCCCAAGAAATACTTTGAGCTGTACCCTGTCCAGTCGATTGGACTTCCGAAAGTGCTGGCCGATGATCTGGACGATTTGAGCAAGACGGGCAGGACTCGTGCGCTGGAAGGGGTCACTGCGGGACGGCATGAAACGGTTGTTAAGCATGGCCAGTGGAGGGCTGCGGTGGCCGGATATCTGGCATGCGTGTCATTTGTCGATGCCCAAATCGGCAAGCTGCTTGATGCACTCGACGAAGGCCCTCATGCCGAGAACACCATCATTGTTTTGTGGAGTGACCACGGCTGGCACCTGGGCGAGAAGCAACACTGGGGCAAGTGGACGGGCTGGGAACGCTCGGCTCGCGTGCCGCTAATCGTTGTCCCAACGAAGGCAGGTGCCAAGAGATTCAAGACGGGTGGCGTGTGCCGGCAGCCTGTGAATCTAATCGATCTTTATCCCACGCTCATTGATATGTGTGATCTGACACCCCGAGCGGAACTGGACGGCGTGTCTCTGCTTCCACTACTGCGCGACCCACAAGCCCCTACCGACCGGGCCGTGGTCACGACGTTCGGCAAAGGGAATTACACAGTTCGCGACCATCGCTGGCGATTGATTCGCTACGCAGACGGTTCTGAAGAATTGTACGATCACCAGAACGATCCGACGGAGTGGAAGAATTTGGCCAATGACCCGAAACATGCAACCGTGAAGTCAGGGCTCACCAAGTGGTTGCCCGCCAAGGATTAACACGGTGCCCATCGAGCTAACAACTGAACAGGCTTTTTACAGAGAAAAATGAAAACGCCGACCCCCGCTATTACGACTCGCATTCTGACCATCGAGGGCGACACCGTCGAGCGGCGTTCCGATGAGGTGGCTGCCGAGGAGCCGATGGAGGTCCGGGTCGTGGTTGAAAAGAATGGGCGGCCCCTGCGACACAGTATTTCAGTGACGATGCGCACGCCCGGTCATGATTTTGAACTGGCGGCGGGTTTTCTTTTTACCGAAGGCATTGTGGCTGATCGCGGAGCTATCCGCCAGATCGGCTATTGTGGCGCGACTCCTCGATTTGCCCAACACAATGTCGTGAACGTTTTTCTCAATCCGGATGTGCCTTTTGATCCTGAAAAATTTAGCCGCAATGTCTATACGACATCCAGCTGCGGCATCTGCGGCAAGACGTCTCTGGAAATGGTGCGTGTGGCGTGTTCTGGACCTCCCGTGGGAACGTTCCAAGTGGATGAAAAATATTTTACGCAACTCCCGGAGCAACTAAGCAAAGCGCAAGCTGTGTTTTGGCGCACCGGCGGTTTGCATGCTTCAGCCTTGTTTGACACGCGAGGGGAGCTGCTGATTCTGCGTGAGGATGTAGGCCGACATAATGCACTGGACAAGTTGGTGGGAGCGCTTTTTCTGGAAGAACGGCTGCCCGCATCGGAAACCGTCGTACTGCTCAGTGGACGAGCGAGCTATGAGCTGGTTCAAAAGGCACTGATGGCCGGCATACCGGTGGTGGCCGCCGTGGGAGCGCCGAGCAGCCTGGCTATCGATATGGCGCGTGAATTCAATATGACCCTCATTGGCTTTTTGCGCAATGGACGTTTTAATGTCTACACAGGAGAGCACAGGATCGCTTTGACAAAGACCTAGCCTGGCTAGCTTTGGATCATTCACGAATTAGACGGCCGCCGCTGGGCGCATTCTAACAGGGCCGCGACTGTGAGAGGGTGTCGCAAAAGTCCTGTAGGGGCGAGCCGGCGGCTCGCCCGAGCTCTGGAGCCACACGAAAAAAAGTCATGAGGAATTGACTCGTTCATCAAAAATCACGATTCGATCAGCTGCCGAAACCTCGCGTAAATTTGCTTCGTAACTGGTCCAACACCACCCACCCCAATCGTCTTTCCATCCACCTTGACTACGCCCAGGACCTCGATCGTGGTGCCGGTGAGAAAGACTTCGTCGGCTTGCAGCAATTCTTCAATTGTTACGGTGTGCTCAAATGTTTCGTACCCCGCATCGCGCGCACATTGGAGAAGCGCTTCTCGTGTGACGCCATGGAGGATTTTTTCCGTTCTGGGAGGGGTGAGCACTTTTTCGTTTTTGACTACAAATATGTTGGAGGTCGTCCCCTCATGAACGACGCCTTTGGATGTGACAAAAACTGCCTCAAACGCACCCGCTTCCACCGCTTTTTGATTAGCCAGCACGTTGGGTAAAAGGGCAACCGATTTGATGTAACATTTTGCCCACCGGATGTCCTCCGTTGTAATCACGGACACCCCCTCTTTGCGGGTTTCCTGTGGGACCTCGCCTTTGGCTCGGAATGTTGCAATGAAATTGGATTTGACATCGGCAGGGAAGGGATGAGAACGCGGAGCGGCGCCGCGGGTGATCTGAAGGTATATCTTTGTGTTCTGAAAACCGCTTTGCCGTATGCCCTCCTGAATGATTCTTTGAATCTGGTTTGCATCTTTGGGCAAGGGCAGACGAATGGCCGCCGCGCTTCTCTGCAACCGGGCCAAATGCTCTGGCAGTTTGAAGGGGCAGCCGTTGTAAGCCACAATGACCTCATAGACTCCATCGGCGAAAAGAAAGCCACGATCCTCCACGGAGACCTTCGCCTCAGCTAAAGGAACGAATTTTCCTTCCACGTAAGCTAAGTCGCTCATCGAAACTCCATTTCAATTTAGGACAGTGTCAGTTCGAGGGAAATCAACAACCAGTTTCAATATAACGATCGTGTGGCGCACGAGCAATCTGTGTTTCAGCCTGTGGGCTGCAGCTCTACATTAGATGCTTGTCGCTTTGGTCAAGTTTTGTTAGATTTCCATCGTTTAAAAGCAGCTGGGAAAAGCCTGGTTATTGACAAAGGGTTGGATCAATGAGCAAGACGCTTAAAATTGCTGTTATCGCAGGAGATGGCACTGGCCCGGAAGTGACGAGAGAAGCGTGCAAGCTGCTCAAGGTGGTCGCGCCGCTCGAAGATTTCAAGTATGAAACGGTAGAGTTTGACTACGGCGGGGAGCGGTACCTCAAGATTGGCGAGGTCATTACCGAAAAACAGATTGATGAGTTTCGGCAATTCGACGCCATCTTCCTGGGCGCGGTGGGCCACCCGGACGTGCCGCCCGGTATTTTGGAAAAGGGCCTGCTTCTGGCCATCCGTTTTCAGTTGGACCAGTACATTAACCTGCGGCCCGTCAAGTTGTATCCGGGCGTCGATTGCCCGCTCAAGGGCAAAGGACCGGAGGACATCTCCTTTGACGTGGTTCGTGAAAACACGGAGGACCTTTACTGCGGCGCGGGGGGATTCCTGCGCAAGAACACGCCGCAGGAAATAGCCACCCAAGAGATGATGGCCACGCGCTTCGGCGTGGAACGATGCCTGCGCTGGGCCTTTGAACATTGCCGGCGGCGCAACGACCGCAAACAACTGACGCTCGTGCACAAGACCAACGTGCTCACCTATGCAGCCGACCTTTGGCACCGCGCCTTTGAAGAAATCGGGAAAGCGGACTATCCCGACATCAAACGCGACTACAATCACATCGACGCGGCCTGCATGTGGTTCGTGAAAAACCCCGAGTATTACGACACGATCGTAGTCCCTAATATGTTTGGCGACATCATCACCGACCTGGGTGCGATGATTCAGGGAGGCCTGGGAGTGGCGGCTGGTGGTAATGTCAACCCCGACCCTAATGGGTGCAGCATGTTTGAACCCATGGGAGGGTCAGCCCCAAAGTATGCCGGCCAAAACGTGATCAATCCGATCGCCGCCATCGCTGCCATGGCCATGCTGCTGCGCATCGTGGGCGAACAGAAGAAAGCATCTAACCTTGTGAAGGCCGGCAATCGAATCGAAGAAGCCATTGCCAAGACCACGCCCAAGATGAGAAGCATGTCGGCCGGCCAGATGGGTTATACTACCAGCGAGGTGGGCAATTTGGTTGTCAAGGCGCTGTAGCGAGCATCTCTTGTGAGCAGCCAACCGTACAACTTGATGGCGGTTCACTCGTCGACAAATTGTGGTTATTGCCGTAAAGCTAGGCTAAAATTAGTATTTTCAAAACTTATTGACTTTTATCCTGTCTTTGGCGTTGAAAATCGTTGCAAGACAGATGGAAATGTCTGGCCAAGCTGGTCTTCTTAGTAAGCGTGAACTGGAAAATTCGCTTCTCTTGAGAGGTGTCGAGCTGGAGGCCGTTATCGGTCTTCTACAAGACTGTCCTGTGCGCGAGTTAAAACGAGGAGAAGTCTTGATTGAAGCCGGGCAACCCAATCAGTTCCTTTATCTGCTTCTTTCCGGCCGTTTACGCATCCACCTTAAACTTATACTGGACCCTATTATAGTACTGGAGCCTGGAGAGGTCGTCGGCGAACTCTCGCTCATCGATGGCCAGCTCACTTCGGCCTATGTTGTGGCCCACGAGGACTGCCGCCTGCTGACACTCCATGAAAAAACCATGTGGTCCCTTGTCGAGGATTCACATGCCGTGGCTCGCAATCTGCTATTCATCTTATCGCGGCGTTTGCGTCATGGAAATGCTGCTATTGAAGCTTCGCTCCTTGACAAAGTTTCTGAGAAGGAGCTGGAAGAATTTGAGCCGCGAGAGGTACAAGAAAGCAAAGGTCGCCTTAAAGAGGAAATTAAGACGGAAACGATCGAACTATACAAAACGGCGACGGCCTACGTTTTGGAATCGATCCGTGGGGCTCAGGAAGGTAAACGCCTCGATATTGAACGAGGAGAACAGCTGCTCAAACGCATGATCGATTCCATGGTGAACAGTTCAGCTCTCCTTCTTTTGGCCACCGACAGAGAACAGGAATTCGCCCTAGGTACCCACTCTGTGAATGTGACCATTTTGTCACTGCGTATTGCACAGACCTTGAAATACAATCTTCAAAAGCAAAGAAGGCTGGGACTGGCTGCGCTTTTACACGAAATTGGGGTGGGGTGGCTCCCCAGTCGACTGCGCAATCAGCGAGGGCAGGTGAGTCCGGAAGTGCGGCAGCGGCCTGTTTACGGCGCCGAGATTTTAAGAAAGTTATGCCCGCAGTACGATTGGCTTGCCCAAACCGTGGGACAGGTGTACGAACGAGAAAACGGAAGCGGGTTTCCTCGGGGATTGAAGGGCGATGAGATCCGTGAGGAAGCAAAAATATTGGGCATTGCGGATGTCTTCGAGGCCTGTATCCACGATCGCCCTTACCGTAAGGCCGTGACTGGCTATCAGTTACTGGAAGAGTTAACCCGCGGCGGGACGAGAAGTTTTTCCGATCACATTGTGAAGGCTCTGGTGAGAAGCTTTTCTCTATATCCCTATAATGAATACGTCATCCTGAATACCGATGAAGTGGGACAAGTAGTGGAGGTCAATCCGGAAAACTTGCTGCGTCCCGTGGTCAAGATTCTTTACGACAGCCAGGGAGAGTCCTTAGACGAACCCAGAGAAATTGATTTGGCTCAGAATCCGTCGCACTCTATCACCAAGGCGATTACTTACCATACGCTACCACCGGTGCGG
>JALLON010000122.1 GCA_027717925.1 Acidobacteria bacterium AH-259-G07
TACGGCGCAGGAATTCAAGGGAAAATTGCCTTTTTCTTCTCAGATCAATCGATGGGGCGAAGAGATTTATTTCAGCACTCCCGTGAGCATGGAACTGGAATCGGGAGCGAGGGATGTTTTGGAAAAAGGGGAAATCGGCTATTGGCCTCCTGGAAAAGCAATGGCCATCTTCTTTGGCCCCACTCCGGCCAGTATAGGCAACGAGTGCCGAGCGGCCAGCGCCGTCAATGTTTTCGCCCGTATTCGTGACGATCTGAGTGGACTTTCATCAGTTCCGGAAGGAAGTAAGGTTCTCGTGCGGCTGGAGGAAGAGGGTGCCTGAACTGCCAGAGGTTGAGACGATCCGAAGGGGATTAGAACCTCATGTGATCGGACATCCAGTTCACGATGTTTTGGTCGGAGATCCGAAAATTTTACAGCTCGAAGCTCACCACCTAAAGGACAAAATTCGGGGGCAAAGCATCCGAAGCCTGGGACGGCGCGGCAAGTTTTTGATTTTTGAACTGGACCGGCATTACCTCATCTTCCATTTCGGGATGACCGGTCAGCTGACCTTTCGAGATCCAAGTCGGTCCGATGCAAACAGATTTAAACGGCATCCGGTAACCGGTCTTGAGCGAGCTCGTCAACATGTTCCCGATCGGCACACACACCTGCAAATTCACTTCGAGCAGGGCGGAGCGATTTTATTCCGGGACATCCGCAAATTTGGAAAAGTCTTCTTGATTGAAAAGGGGAAGAACAGGTTGTCCGTCTTTTTCAACAGATTGGGTTTGGAGCCTTTCACTCCGGACTACAATATACAGGCCTTTCTGGAGAGATTTCGGAATCGGAAGTTGCGGCTCAAATCGCTGCTGCTGGATCAGCGCTTTGTGGCGGGGATTGGCAACATTTATGCCGATGAGGCTCTGTTTGAGGCAGGTCTTCAGCCTGCCCGGACCATCCCATCCCTGCGGCGCTTTGAGAAGGAGAAACTTTTTGAGGCGATTCCTCTCGTGTTGAAACGAGGGATTGATTATGGCGGCACCAGTTTTCGCGATTATGTGAACAGTAATGGAGAACCTGGAACTCACCAGGAGAAGCTAATGGTGTATGGACGCCAGGGTGAATCCTGTTATCGATGTGAAACCATTATCGAGAAGATCGTAATCAGCCAGCGAGGAACTCACTTCTGCCCCACCTGCCAGCCCCGGCGCAGGGGAAAATAACCCTTGCTCTCTGTGTAATCGGAAGGCGCGTATAATATGGATTCGATGATCATCAAGAATTTTACGGTGCGCCTGAACACAGAAGGGTTTTGCCACGTGGCGAATATTACGGACGAGGTCCAGGAGCGGGTCAATGAGAGCACTATTGAGAGTGGAACGGTGACCGTATTCGTGGTGGGTTCCACTGCCGGAATCACCACGGTTGAATACGAACCGGGACTGGTCCAGGATCTTGAAGATCTTTTCAACAAACTGGCTCCCCCAACTCGCGACTACCATCACGAAGAAACCTGGCATGACGGAAATGGCTTTTCACATGTCCGGGCTTCGCTGCTGAAACCCTCGCTTGTCGTGCCAGTAGAAAGCGGAAAGATGCGTCTAGGTACTTGGCAGCAAATAGTCGTTCTCGATTTCGATAACCGCCCACGGACCCGAGAGATTGCAGTGCAGGTGATGGGCGTTTGAAGAAGGGACAATGAGCGCGTACCTCTATAAGTTTTTTGCGCAAAATGGCGAGTAACTCAACCCAGTGCTCAAAAAATCCAAGCCGAGAGGTTGGAATAGCAGGAGCAGGACGAGTAGGCCGGTCTCTAGGAAAGCTGCTTAACGAACGCGGCCAAAAAGTGGTAGCCGTGGCCAGCAGGAATCGAGCCCGAGCAGAGGCCGCTGCAGCATTCATTGGACGAGAAGTTCAGGCTGTCGCCTATACCGACCTCCCTTCCACAGTGGACAAGATCCTGATCGCTGTTTCGGACGATTCAATTGGCCGGATAGCGAATACCCTCGCAGAAGCCGGCCTGACGGAGGGAACCGTACTGCACACGTCGGGGATTTATGGCACTGACGTTTTAGCCCCGTTGATTGCACAAGGGAACTCGTGTGCCGGGCTCCATCCTCTGCAGACTATTGCTACTCCTCAACAGGGTGTTCAAAAACTCCCCAGTGCGACGTTTACAATCGTTGGCTCGGGAAGAGCAGCTGAGTGGGCCGAGAAGATTGTCAATCTGTTGCATGGAAAGATTCTGCGTATAGCCCCAGGCCGGAAATCGACTTACCATGCCGCTGCAGTCATAGCGAGCAACTATATTGTTTCGCTCATTGACGCAGCGGTACTCGTCATGGGCGCTGCCGGGGTCGACCCTAAGGCCGCTCGCCGAGCCCTAGCCCCCCTGGTTCAGGCGAGCGTACAAAATGCCTTGGCGGAGCGACCAGTAAAAGCACTCACGGGACCGATCCAACGGGGCGATATCCAGACCCTGGCTCTTCATTTGCAGGGGTTGGCTTTAGTCCCGGCGAGCATCCAGCAACTGTACCGAGCTGTTGGGATACAAACAGTCCAACTGGCTCGAAAGCAGGGGTTGGATAGTGCAGTTGCCAGGCAACTAGAACATCTCTTACGAAGATCGAAATGAGAAGGGCAGAAAACCAATGAAGCACCTACGAATACCTGATGTGAAGAACAAGAAGCAACAGGGCGAGAAGGTGACGATGCTTACGGCGTACGACTTTGTCCTAGCACGACTTCTGGATGAAGCTGGCATTGACATACTTCTGGTGGGCGATTCCTTGGGAATGGTGGTCCTAGGTTACGAGACGACCTTACCAGTGACACTCGAGATGATGATCCACCACAGTCGGGCGGTCAGCCGGGGGGCTCAGCGGGCTTTAGTGGTTGCTGACATGCCTTTCCTGACCTATCACATCAGCCTTTCTGAAGCTGTGCAAAACGCAGGTCGTTTGATTCAAGAAGGTGGTGTAGCGGCGGTGAAAATGGAGGGTGGAAGAACCGTGGTGGACGTGACACGCCGTCTGGTAGAAGTCGGAATCCCAGTGATGGGACATCTCGGTCTTCTTCCCCAGTCGATTCATCAATTGGGGGGGCTTTCGTCCACAAGCTCGGGGCAAGGCAGCCGCTCAGCGGTTACTTGAAGACGCTGAGATTCTCGAAGAAGCGGGAGCGTTTGCTGTTGTTTTAGAGTCCGTTCCAGCTGAAGTTGCCAAACGAGTGACTGCCCGGCTTTCCATCCCCACCATCGGCATTGGCGCAGGACCTCACTGTGATGGGCAGGTTCTAGTGAGCCACGACGCCTTCGGATTGTATCAAGCTAGTGTTCCTCCATTTGTCAAGCAGTATGTACAGCTTGGAGCGCAGCTCAAAAAGGCAGCCCAGACCTATATCGCCGACGTTCAGGCTGGTCGCTTTCCGGCCCAAGAGCATTGTTTTAAAGGGACCACGGAGGTGAGTTCTGAATGAGCGTTGACTTAGTCAAAACGGTGGATGCTATCAGAAAAAGACTCCAATCAGCCCGCTTGTCTGGAAAGATCATTGGTCTCGTCCCTACCATGGGAGCTCTTCACCGAGGCCATTTTCGGCTCATCAAGGAGGCCAGGCAGGACTGTAATTGCGTTGTGGTCAGCATATTCGTGAATCCACACCAGTTTGGACCAGGGGAAGATTTTGAACATTACCCCGGGACTCTAGAGTCAGATTTGGCTCATTGTGAAGAACTGAGCGTCGACGTAGTCTTCGCACCAAGAGTGGAAGAGATGTATCCGAGAGAACAATTAACCTTTGTTGAGGTGGCCAAGCTCGGCGATTATCTGTGCGGCCCTCACCGGCCGGGTCACTTTAAAGGGGTTGCAAGGGTAGTCTTAAAACTGTTTAACATCGTGCAGCCTGACCGAGCATACTTTGGAGAAAAAGACGCTCAACAATTGGCGATTGTTCGCAGAATGGTCCAAGATCTTAATATCCCGGTTGATATCGTCTCCGTATCGACCGTTCGTGAATCGGATGGATTAGCCATAAGTTCGCGCAACCAATACCTGGGCCGAAAGGAAAGACAACGGGTTCCTGTTCTCTACAGAGTGCTTCAAATAGCTAAAGAGCAAATTCAAGCCGGCGAAACCGGTTCCCAGCACATTCTAAGAAAAGCGTTGCGAGTTTTGGAAGAGGAGCCTCTGGTAGAGGTGGAGTACTTTGAGGTTGTTGATCCAGAGCAGATGCACCCTGTCAGTAAAGTCGTTGGGTCAGTACGGGTTTGCGCTGCCATACGTATCGGGTCTGCTCGATTAATTGACAATATCTTATGCGAAAGGGAGTAAGGACGGCTCGGTTCAGTAGATACGCACCTCGGGCATTAGCAGCCAGGGTGCCGGCTGGGACAGAGACCGAAGTTCTCGCATCAGCCATTTTTGCAAAGAAGGAGGCTGCCGGCTTCCAAAGAAATCTCCGCTGGTCAATGTTTCCCATAGGCTTTTAGGTCGGGGGTAGAGTACCAGTTCAATTTCCTCGTCCTCTTCAAGCTCGAGGGCCTGTTTCATCTGAGCAATTGCCTCCCGGAGACCCCCTAGCTGGTCGACCAACCCGATTTCTTTTGCTTGGACGCCCGTGTAGATTCGCCCTCGCGCTTTGCCTTCCAATTCGCCGTAGTCAAGTCCACGAGCTTCGGCCACTTTACCAACAAAGTTCGCATAGATGGTTTCTAACAGGGATTCCACGCTTGTTCTCTGCTCATCCGTCAATGAAGTAAAGGGAGAGAAGATGTCGGCATTGGGTGAGAGTTTGACTCGGTCAACGCTCATTCCCAGCCAGCGATAAAAGCCTTCCAGGTCGAATTTACCGAAAATCACCCCAATCGAGCCGGTGATGGTTGAAGGCTGACTAACAATGTGGCGAGCACCCATGGAGATGATGTAGCCCCCCGAGCCGGCAACTCCTGACATGGAAACCACGACGGGTTTATTGGCGTCCTCCAGGAGTTGAACTTCCTTCCACACCATATCTGAGCCCACGGTTGTCCCTCCCGGACTATCTACCCGGAAGATGACTCCCTTGATGTTCTTGTTCTTGCGGATTTTACGAAGATGAGAGACCATGGTCGTGCCACCCATAGTTTCTGAGAAGGGGTCACTGTGCCCCGAAGTAATGACTCCGAATGCTCCCAGGAGCGCCACTTTGTGGCGAGATCTGATCTTGTATTTATCCTCTACTGTCTCGAGATAGTGGGACGCTCCTAGGATCCGTTGGTCCTCCTCATCATCTGAGCCCATCAAGGCCTGAAGGACGTCGCTTTTGTGACCAAGTGCGTCAACCAGTTTTTCTTCAAGCGCGCGACTGGTCGGTGCCACTCCAACTTTCATGACACGCCTCAGAGTTTCCTCTTCAATGTTCCTATCGAGAGCAACGGTGGAGACGAAACGATCCTCAATGTCTCTGAGAATCGACTCGTACATCTCTCGAATTTGAGGGCTCATTTTCGTCCGGGTGTAAATCTCAGCGGCTTTGTATTCTTTGAACTGGATGAATTGTGGCTTGATATTCAGTTTGTCCATTGTTCCTTTCAAAAAAACGATCTCAGCCATTAGGCCATTGACGAGAAAAACTGCATCCGGGTTTAAGGTGATGGAATCCGCTGCCGAAGCCACGTAGAGTTCAGGGTCTCTTACCAAGTCCACGGCCAATAGAGCATGAACGGGTTTGCCCGACTCGCGGAAGCTTTTGATGTACTCACGCAGTTCCTCGATTTGTGCCCAGTGCAAAAGTAAGGGGTGGATTTCCAGGTAAACTCCTGAAACGCGATTGTCTTTGGCTGCGTATTGGAAAAGTTTTTCGAGTTCCCAAACATTGAGGGTATCCGACTTGAAGATCTGGGTCAGAGGATTGTGCGAGGGTAGCTCACGAAGAGATCCGCCTAAGACGACCTCTAGAATGCTGTTTTCTTTGATCGTAATCGGTTTACGGAAGATCAGGTAGTAACCAGCCCCAAAAGCAATAGCCAGGAAAATAATTCCAATAATGACGATGATCAAAACCCAGGTTTTTTTTCCGTTCATAGATTTCTCCCTGTAAGCGATTTTAGTCGTGGGTGGCTTGACGCGCTAGGTTGATTTCCATTTTTCTTTAATGAAGTCCCTAGATTTTTCCTTGCACTTCCGCCTTAAATTTCCGACCATGTGATTCACAAATTTTGGAAACGTAGTTGGAGGTGAGGGGGCAGACCTTGAATTTTTCGTTTTTGGAGCGCAAAAAGGAAAAATTCAAGGTCTGACCCCTCACCTCATGGGAAGGAGTGATTATGCAGGATCTACATGTGGGTTTTATTGGATTGGGAATCATGGGTCGTCCCATGGCGGGGCACATTCTTCGAGCGGGTTATCCGCTGACTGTTTACAATCGGACTCGTTCCAAGACCGAGGAGCTTGCCTCTCAGGGTGCGCAGGTAGCCGAATCTCCCGCAGAAGTGGCAGCCGAATCCGAAGTGATTATTACCATTGTCTCCGATTCTCCCGATGTGGAGGAAGTTGTAGCCGGGCCAAAGGGAATCCTAGAGGGAATCAAGCCCCACTCGGTGGTGATCGACATGAGTACTATCTCACCGGAGGTAGAGCGCAACCTGGATGAGAAATTGCGGGCTAAGGACTGCAATCTCATTGATGCTCCTGTCTCAGGCGGGGACGTAGGGGCTCAGAAGGCAACGCTGGCCATTATGGCAGGCGGGGACCAGAAGGTTTTCGAGCGCGTTCGTCCCATTTTAGAAGTGATGGGTAAAAGCATCACCTATTGTGGAGAAGTGGGGTGTGGACAATTAACAAAGCTGTGCAACCAGATTTTAGTGTCATTGAATCTATTAGGTGTCGGCGAGGCGCTGACCTTTGCCCGCAAGAATGGTCTTGATCCTCACGTGATGATTGAAGCCGTCAAGGGAGGCGCAGCCGGGAGCTGGCAGCTTTCTAACCTGGGTCCAAAGATTGTCGAGCGCGATTTTGCGCCGGGGTTCATGGTGGATTTGATGCAAAAGGATCTTCGTCTTGTGCTCGAGGCGGCAGCTGCGGGGAAAGCGTCGCTGCCGGCTACTTCGTTAGTACGTCAATTATTTTGTTCTGCTCAGGCCCATGGTGAGGGTCGCCAAGGCACCCAAATTCTGGCCAAAATAATAGAGAGTTTGGCAAGTCTTGATCAGTAGGATGTTCAGATACCATTCCGACGATACCAGCGAGCCAGGCGTGAAGGGTCGACGCCAAGACAAAAGGCGAGGACCACCGCCTGATTGGTCAACGTGGTTTGTAAGGTGCCCAGTTTCTGCCACCGACGGGCGGACGTAAGAGTGGCAGCAGGGGCGATCACGACTCGACCTTGGCTGCGCAGGCGGCGAACAAATTCAAAGTCTTCCATGATCGGAAGGTCGGGGAAACCTCCTATCTGGCGGAAGAGATCAGCTCTCAGAAAAATCGCCTGATCACCATAAGGCAGTTGCAAGCGCCGCGATCGCCAATTGGCCACCTTTTCGATGATTCGCAATCCAGGAGAGGGCGCATCAATTTGCAATTCAAAAGCTCCGGCGATCGCGTTTGATTGGTTCATGATGCCCCGGATATGGTCGTCAAATCCTTCCGGCAGGCGCGTATCCGCGTGCAGGAAAACCAGCAGCTCTCCTTTGGCTGCTTTGGCTCCGGCATTCATTTGTCGGGCCCGGCCCGGCGGCGAGTGAACGACCTTGGCACCGAAAGATCGAGCCACTTCTACCGTCTTATCGACACTTCCGCCATCGGCTACAATTCTTTCGACGCCCGTACAGTTCCGGGTGCTGCCAAGAGCCAGACCGATCGCTTCGGCCTCATTGAGAGCTGGAATAATTACCGATATATTTGCGGATGAAGCACTAGTACTGGTCACCGCAGGGTATTTTAGCGCGCCTGCTCGTTCAGAGACCAATCATAGTTAAGATATTCGATGCGATATTCGCCGGTTTCGACGTATTCGCGATCAGCAGCGTTGAGGTAATCGGTCAGGAAATTCAAGACTGCGCCTTCGGACTGATCATGTTCATAGGAGAAAATCTGGTCTTTTCCTTTGAGAGGGTCCGAATCGGAGGAACTTTGGCCCATAAGCTGCCACAGAGACCCCTGTCCGAGTCCCGGGACAAGGAGTGTAAGTAGCATGCTCACCCATAGAAGGTTCCTCATTTTCCTCACCATCATCTTCAATTCTTTATCTCCCA
>JALLON010000123.1 GCA_027717925.1 Acidobacteria bacterium AH-259-G07
AGGATCGATATGAGGTTGCCGAACTGATCTACAGTTCGATCAATGTCTGGTATCAGAACCACGGTAGACCTCCTATATTTAAGGGCGGCCCGCGCGTCACGGAGGTGTTCTATGAGGTGTACAGTGCGCTTGAGCCGGGATGTGCCGTTGTGGCGGAGAACACTGAAACCGATCGACTCATGGGATCCTGTTTTTATCACCCCCGCAAGCATCATGTTTCGCTGGGGATTATGAATGTCCATCCTAATTATTTTGCTCAGGGGGTGGGTAAAGCCTTGCTCAAGTACATTATGGACTACACAGAGCGCAACGGGTACAAGGCTCTGCGCTTGACGCAGAGTGCCATCAATGTGGATTCGTTTTCGCTGTATAACGCGGCAGGCTTCGTTCCGCGCTGCGCGTATCAGGACATGTTAATCCAGGTTCCTGAGGATGGGATGAACCGAACCGCAGCAGGAATCGACGATGTGCGGGAGGCAGGGCTCGAGGATGTTCCGGCCATGGGGAGCCTGGAGATGGAGGTCAGCGGCATCACCCGAGAGGAGGATTATCGATACTGCATCGAGAACGAGCTGGGGTTCTGGCATGTTTCCGTATATGAGAACCCTGGTGGGGACATCGATGGGTTCATGATCTCCTCAGCGCATCCTGCGCTGAATATGTTGGGACCGTGTGTAGCTCGCTCAGAGAAAGAGGCGGCCGCGCTGGTTTTGTACGAATTAAATCAGCACAAAGGACGCTCTCCGGTTTTTCTCATTCCCATGGAGCGGGAGAAGTTGGTGCGGCAAATGTACCAGTGGGGTGCGAGGAACTGCGAGCTGCACTTTTGTCAGGTCCGCGGTGAGTTCAAGCCGTTTAACGGCATTAGTATGCCGACGTTTCTTCCCGAGACTGGGTAAGCGTTCCATTCATGTGATGCGTGTGCCGATTTAGGCAGGGTTTCCACAGCCAAAAATTAAAAATTCAAGGTCCGACCCCAATGCACTCCATGATAAGCTGTATTGATGGCCTGTCCCAGAATTAAAAAGCCCTGGGATCGGATTCCCGAATCTGAGGTGACACCTGAATCTGTCTACATCAACCGGCGTGAATTTGCTAAGAAACTGGGTTTGACGGGCGTCAGTCTGGCGCCCTTCTTCATGGGCCGCTCCCAAGGCGCTGAAACTGCCAGGAGTCCTTTTGTTGCTCCTGGGACTCTTGGTTCTTCCTGTACCGGGCCCTATGGGCATGTAGCCGAGTTCTGGGTCAAGAAATGGGCAGAGCTTTTCCCGGCGGTTCGAAACACCCGATTCCAGGTGAAGCGAACTCTTACAGATGAAAGGATTTTTGCCGGCTATAACAACTTCTACGAGTTCACCGTCACCAAGCAGCGAGTGAAGGATCTGGTTGAGGGCTTTGAGGTGAATCCCTGGGAAGTGAAAATCAGCGGCGAAGTGAAGAAGAAGGGCACTTATGATGTTGATGACCTCATCCGCATGGGTAAGCTTGAAGAGCGTTTGTACCACTTTCGCTGCGTTGAGGCCTGGTCGGCCAACGTCCCCTGGAGCGGATATCCCCTGTCCCAGCTGATTGATAAGCTCAATCCATCGTCACAAGCAAAATACGTCCGCTTCGTCACCGTCTATCGCCCCAATCAGATGCCGGGTCAGAAACGTCAGCGCCAGTACCCGTGGCCCTACTATGAAGCCCTGACCATGGAAGAGGCGATGAATGAGCTTGCGCTGCTCACCTTTGGCGTCTACGGGCATCCTCTCAACAAACAAAATGGTGCTCCGGTTCGCATGGTGCTGCCCTGGAAGTTCGGCTTTAAGAACATCAAGTCCATCGTCAAGATTGAGTTCCTCAAACGCCGGCCCAGCACTTTTTGGAGCGACGCTTCTCACGAATACGGTTTCTGGGCCAACATCAATCCAAAATTTGATCACCCGCGCTGGAGCCAGGCCACTGAAACCTTTCTCAACACAGGCGAGCGCATTCCCACCAGGCTATACAATGGCTACGGGGAATACGTCGCTCATCTGTATGATGAAAACGAGCGTCAGTTTTTCTACTGATTGACCCCATATCCGCAGCACCACAGCACGACAGCACCACAGCGCCGAAACCTCTCATCCGTTTCGGAGTTGAGTCATAATCAGTAGAGGGTAATTGCTCATCTCAGGGAAGGAGACATGAGTCATGGAGCAAGAAGTCTTTAAATTCTACGACTTAAGGCGAAAAACGCTCAGCGAAAAGATTGACCTTCTCTTTCCCGATTGGCAGAGGGGAGAGGAGAGGGTGGCTATATTAAGTCCCCACGATGATGATGCAGTACTGGGTGCAGGCTATGTGACACTGGCATCGATTGCAAACGGAGCCGATGTCTATCTTTTCATTTTTTGCGATGGTCGGGGAGGCTACAGCCAAGAGTCACAGAAAGACACGATCGTTGAACTCAGAAAGAAGGAGACCCTTGAGGCCTATAACCTTTTGGGTCTGAAAGAAGAGAACATCGTCAGATTTGATTTTCCGGACTTCAGTTTAGGTCAGTATACATACTGGCTCTTACCGAGCGGAGGAGAGGGTGCCATGCCCCAGGTGATTCAAAGGCTGAGGGAGTTGAAAATCACAAGACTGCTGATACCCAACGGCTACCGGGAACACTTGGACCACGAAGCGGCCTCAAAAACCGGTTTCTACGGAGCTCCTACAGCGGGCGATGCTGTTCTTGTCGACCGTGGGGAACCCTGGAGGATTAAGAGTTATCTGGTTTATTCCGTTTGGGGTGATTTTAGTCCCGAGGATGCACTAGTTCACGGGGAAGCCAATTGTCCGCGGGCAAACCGTGCCATTAAAGCCTCATTCGCAGTGGAGAAGAGAATCAGGGAAGCCCTTGAGAAGTTTGCATCTCAGGCGGAAATCATCAAGGATCTTGTAGCATTAAGAAAGCTAAGGGAACGCGAGGAAAGTTCCATCGAAGTCTACCTTGATGTTGATCCACGCCCGCCGCTCAACTATAGACCCTACTGGGATTTCCTGACGGAAATTTTTTTGGGGAGGGGGTGAAGGAGGCGAACATGAATCCAGGGATTGATACCGCAAGGCTGGCTGCTGAGTTCCAAAAGGTGTTGAAGGTGTTGGAGAACACGCCGCCCATTGACCGGCATTTTGAGGTTCCTACATTCGAATTTGTGGAGCGGCAAAAGAAGGTTCAAACGGCCTTGGAAGAAGCGGGCCTGCAGGTCGGTTTTGTTTTCTCCGATCAGCACTACAACGGCGATGTCCCCTACCTGGGAGGGAATGCCAATATCAGCATCGAGCAGGTTGCAGGTGTTATAGGGAGAACGGGATTCCACATATTGGCTGGTCTGGAAGGAGGCTACATCGCTGAGCAACTGGCCAGCCGGGCGCGAGCCAAAGTCCATAAAGTAGAAATGCTGAAGCTTGCCGATGAGAAATACCCCATTCAGGCCGAGCGGCTGGAGGATGTGATCGAAGAAGCTGCCCGGGGAAAAGTGGACAAGATCGCGCTCCTGACACCGCGTCAGGTTGTCCCGGATGCTCTGGTTAATTATCTTGAAAACTTGTTTGGAAGCTCCAATGTGGTCGATGCCCAGGAGATCTACTACCGGATTAAGTATGAAAAGTCAGACAACGAAATGACGCTGATCCGGGATGCGTGTGTGATCGCGGACGCCATGATCAGGGCCATGCTGGCTGTGCTCAAACCAGGCATGTTAGAGACCGAGGTAGCCGCATGGGCATATTTTGTTGCCAGAGAATTAGGCGCGGAGGAGCTGGGTTGGGATGTGATGGTTGGGGCCAACGAAGCCAATAGGACCCTTATTGGCAAGGCGTTAAATCGCGAGATTCACCAAGGAGACTACGTTCATCTCGGCGTCGCCCCCAAACGGGATGGCTTGAATGCTTGCGTGAGAAGGTCTGTCCTCGCAGTGAAGGATCCTTCTCAGGTGAACAAAGAGCAAACATACTGGTTCGAACTCGTGGAAGAGGCCTATCAGGTTGGTTATCGGAAGTTTGTCGAGGTGGCGGAAAAGGATCTTCCCGCCAAGCTCCAGGAGCAGGCATTGGTGGATTTTTTCCGGTCGAAATCAGAGGAAGTCTCAAACAGAATCGGGCGGGAGATCGACTTGGAGGGATTGAAACCTTACACCGGTACCCACAATGCGGGATACACGGAATGTCAGGAATTCTTTGGAGCAATCACGCTTGAGTCCGAGGAGCCTCTGGGTCATCAAATTGTGACCATGCTGGACGTCGCCTTGCGGGGCATTGGAGACCGTTGGGACGATGTCATCATTCCGGGTTTTGACTTTCTGGTGGTGGAGAATACCCTGGGCAAATTCGGAAGCAGAGTGGAAACCCTGAACGCACTTCCACTCAACGTCCAACACCTGGTGGGAGGTGAGGTGGCCTTGTGTGAGGATCAACCACCATGAAACCGATCAGCGGAGAAGAGAAACGTCCCCAGCTGGTGAGGCGCTTTGGTTTACTTCAGGCGACGGCGCTGAACATGTCGAACATGATCGGCATTGGGCCCTTCATTACCATCCCTTTGCTCATGACCGCGCTGGGCGGACCCCAGGCCATGTTGGGTTGGTTCGTGGCCATTCTGGTTGCCATTCCTGATGGAATGGTCTGGAGTGAGCTGGGCGCTGCCATGCCGGGATCCGGAGGAAGCTATGTGTACCTGCGGGAGGGTTACGGACGTGAGACTTACGGTCGGCTGATGGCCTTCTTGTTCATCTGGTCATTCATTCTCAGTGGGCCCCTGGAGATCGCTTCCGGCTACATCGGGTTTTCCCGATACATTCGCTATATCTGGCCCGAGATAACCGGGTTTGAGGCGATGCTGGTGGTTGCCGGCATCGGCACACTCAATATTGCCCTGCTTTATCGGCAGATCACTGCAATTGGAAAAATCACGGTCAGTTTGTGGGTTGGAACCATGCTTACGACCGGAGCAGTTATCGCCACTGGAGTCCTGCATTTTGATTCCAAACTCGCCTTTGATTTTCCACCCGATGCATTCCAGTTTTCTTTGGGGTTCCTCTTCGGCCTGGGCATGGCTTCACGCGTTGGAATCTATGATTACCTGGGTTACTACGACATTTGCTATATTGGCGAGGAGGTGAAGGAGCCGGGTCGAGTCATCCCCCGTTCCATCATCATCAGTGTCATTGGCGTTGCCTTCATCTATTTCTGCATTAATCTCTCGATTATCGGCGTGGTTCCATGGAGAGAGTTTGTTCCAGCCGCCGAACGCTCTAGTTCCGACTTTGTGGTTTCCATTTTTATGGAAAGAATTTGGGGCTCGCAGGTCGCCACAGTTTTCACGGGGATGGTATTGTGGACCGCATTTGGCTCCGTCTTTGCTCTGCTGCTTGGCTACTCCCGCATCCCCTATGCCGCAGCTCAGGACGGGTATTTTTTCCAGATTTTCGGACGTCTTCATCCAAGGAAAAACTTTCCCCACGTTTCTGTGGTTGTTCTTGGGATCATTTCGATCATCTGCAGCTTTTTTCCGCTGGGAATTGTAATTGATGCGCTGATCACAACCAGGATACTGATCCAGTTCATGGGCCAGAATCTTGCAGTGATGCTGCTGCGAAAACGCGATCCCGCCATGCAAAGACCCTACCGCATCTGGTTCTATCCCATCCCTAACCTGATCGCTCTGGTGGGATGGATTTTCATTTTCGCCACTACCGACTGGCGGGTGATTGTTTTCGGGCTGGCAACTCTGCTGTTGGGAATCCTCTTTTTCTTTGTTTGGTCCTGGCACACCGGGCGCTGGCCATTTGCGCCCCCAAAAACTAAAAATTCAAGCTCTGACCCCCTCACACTGAATGCAGACCTCAGTAAATCGCGTGGCGTCACGCCTGCACAATCGCAAGTTGAATTCCCGTTTTATCGGCGAGGCGGAAGCGGATACATCGGCCGGAGCCATCGGGCAGTAAAGGGGTGGTGGCGTTGAGCTGCTCCAAGAATCTACTGACGATTCTCCTCAGCTTCCGCGAATAGTTGGGTGTCGGGTACAGAACCACTTCTACCTCGGCGGCGCGTTCGATGAGGACGCCGTGTGCCTGGGTGAGATTCCGAAACAGGACGTGATCATCCCTGTAGTTGTCGTAGAGCTTCTTGAACGGCTCGAGGGCCTCGTAGAAGGCATTGCGCCCAATGAGCTTGAGCACGTCCATCAGCTTCTTGTTCCGCGTGTCGAGCCGGACATGCTCCTGCTCGATGAGATATTCGAGCCGGGAGACTTCCTTTTCGGTCTTGGCCATCCGATGCTGGATTTCGTCATGCCGGCGGTCGAGCTCGGCAATGCGCTTTTGGCGGTTCACATTCTTCCCCGGACGCTGATGCTCTTGCAGTAGAAGCTTCTTTAGTTGAGTTCGCACGGCCTGACGCTCTTGCTCCAGGGCCTTGTATTGGCCGCTTTTCATTTGCCTTTGTTCCACGTTGTCTTTGAGTCGCTTGTAGGCCGTGCTCGCGTAGCTGGTGATCTGGTTGATGCCGAAGTGGTGCTCCAGGTATTTGAAGTCGTTTTCCTGAATCCACCGGTTGAAGATCAGGGTGATGATTTCTGGTGCCTGGCGGTGGCGATCGTCGGTCAAAATCCCCACCTGCACAGCTTGCCCCCGTGGATTGGTGGCCTGCACGCGCAGTTGTCGCATGCGCTCGTCTCGTGGCCAGGCGCGGTCGATGTACTCAAAACGGTACGTTCGCAGGTCTGTGCAGTTGTTGCGCGGCCGCTGCAGCAGGAACCGGCCCGTGATCTGTTGCTCCCGCCACGGCACCGCCTGGTAGCCCTTCTGCCACGTGATCAGATGGTAGTACTCGCTTTCGATGATCTGATGGAACACGTCTAGGCTGTAGATGCCTCGATCGAGCACCAAGCTCAGGACGCGCCCAGGGTCGATGCCCACCAGGGTCCGAAACTCCTCGGTGATTTTGTAGAATCGAGCGCGTAGATCCTCATAGTTGTCCAGGTGTTCGATGTAGACCGGATGGCCGCCGGCCGTGTGAATGAAGTCCATGTACAGGGCCTTGCCCACGCCGCGAACCACTGCACACCACCCCTTGAGCACCTTCTGCATGCCCGTGTAGTGCTTGCTGTGGGGATCGTAGTAGAAGTCGTCCCAGGCATCAAGATCGACCCCATCCGCATTCAGCCGTAGCAGTTGGTGCACGTTTTCAGGCGAAGCCAATTGGGTCAGTTGCAGTCGCTGAGGGCGCAGCGAGGACAGGGTCTTGCCCAACAGGAACGTCAGATCGCACAAGTCCAGCAGCTTGGTTTGTTCGATATTGACCGCTCCCAATAGGATCGTGGCCAGCCACTGCTTGAGCAACCATCCGCCCTGCCCGACCGATTGCTCTACCCGTACCAGCACGGCGTTGAAGATGAGGACCCCGGCGTGATGGCATAATCTCGCGGCCCCGTCGGTTGGTTGTGCAAAAACGGGAGACTCCTGGCGATTGTCCGGCCCCAGCGTATCAGCCTCCTGGCACAGAACCGGCGCACACTCAAGAGCTTGCGCCGCCGGTGGCTCTCCATGCGCCAGCTCCGAATCGCCAGGGTTCTCCCGTTTCGGCGGATCGGAATTGCCCCAATTCGGCTCCAGGGGCTCTGCAGCCTGTTGCTTCAGTTCTTTGAGCAAGGGGCGAAGCGTCTCCGCCGAGATACTCACACCGAACACTTTCTTGAGCTCCTGCCGAACGCTCTGGCTGTACGCATAGCGGGTTTCGCCATAGATCGACCCGAAACGCATCCGCACATAGGACTCGATTTCGGGAGTCAGTTTTCGGTGGCCACCACGGCCACGCA
This sequence comes from Acidobacteria bacterium AH-259-G07, assembly GCA_027717925.1. Classification (GTDB taxonomy): domain Bacteria; phylum Acidobacteriota; class UBA6911; order RPQK01; family JADFOI01; genus JALLOL01. The sequence goes on from JALLON010000123.1 coordinate 7,832, forward strand.
GAGCTTGCAGCAGTTGGTCTGCATCACCGCTTTTCAGCGCGTCGCCCCACCTTTTCATGGTCTTGCGAGCGATCCCGAATTCTTTCTCCAAGCTCTTGGCCTTGATGCGGGCGTTGTACAGCCGCGCCACCAGCAGTTTGAATTCGGGGTCCTCCTTATCGGCCCGCACGATCTCCAGGAGTTGAGCGCCGTAGTAGACGTGCAGTTGTTCCCCCTTCGCGTCCCGGAAAACGGTGAAGACAGGATTCCTCTTGTCTGTGCCCAGGATTTGTTGTAAATAGGGTCTCTGTTCGAGGGTAGCTCCTCCGGTTTCGTTCTTATGTTTCATGCCCGGAGGAGTCTACCT
>JALLON010000124.1 GCA_027717925.1 Acidobacteria bacterium AH-259-G07
CAGGGAAATGCTCAGATTCATCATATCGCGCACAACGATTTGGCCGTCACGTACGACTGGCTTCTGAGCGATCTTGTGGACTCCCAGAATCGCCACTTCAGGATAGTTGATGATGGGGGTTGCCAAAACTCCTCCCAGGGCTCCTAGACTGGTAATGGTGAAGGTTCCATCTTTTAAATCCTCAAGCTTCGCCTTACCTGCGCGAGCAGCTTCGGAAAGTCCAGTCACTTCTTGGGCAAGCTTCAAAATGTCCTTTTTGTCGACATCCCGCACAACAGGAACGATCAGTCCTTCGGGAGTGTCAGTGGCTATTCCGATGTTGTAGTACTTCTTTAGCCGAATCACTCCTTCTTCCTCATCGAGGGTGGAATTCAACAGGGGGTATTCTTTTAAGCCCCTCACCACGGCTTTCATCAAAAAGGGGAGATAGGTCAGACGCACTTTCTGACCCTTGTCGGATTCCTGAAACTGTTTGCGCACACGCACCAGTTCGGTGACGTCCACTTCTTCCACATAGGTAAAGTGGGGAGCTGTTCTTTTGGAAGCCACAAGGCGTTCACCGATCTTCTTACGAACTCCTCGATAAGGGATGGTTTCTACCTCGCCGCTTGCTGGTCGGGGTTTGACACGCTCGGGTCTGATCTCGGCTGGGGCGCTCTTAAATCGCTCGAGGTCTTCTCTGGTGACCCTTCCTCTCGGACCGCTGCCCTGAACCTGGCTGAGTTCCACTCCCATCTCGCGGGCAAGCCTTCGAACCGCGGGTGTCGCCAGCACTGGACCTCCAGCCGGCACTGGTGCTTCTGTTGGCCTAGGCTCCTGCAGCTTGGTCTTCGGTTTGTCTACCCGGGGTTTCGCCGGCTCAAGTTTAACGCCGCTTTGCCCTTCTTCTTCTTTTTCTTCGATCACCACCATAGTGGCTCCCACTTTGATTACCTCTCCTTCATCTCCAATCCGCTTGGCAATTTTGCCCTTTAGGGGAGAGGGGATTTCCACAGTGGCTTTGTCAGTCATTACTTCCACGATGGGTTGATCCTCTTCCACGTGCTCCCCTTCTTTGACCAGCCAGCGTACGATTTCTCCTTCTACGATGCCTTCCCCGATGTCAGGAAGCTTGAATTCGAAAGGCATAGTCACCACCCAGGTTAGAAATTGATGCTGTCCTGTAGCGCTTTCCGGAGACGTTTTTCGTTTGGCAGGTACTCATGTTCAAATGTGTAGGGGAAGGGAATGTCGAAGCCAGTGACCCTCAGGATGGGAGCCTGAAGATGAAGTAACGCTTTTTCATTGAGTGTGGCCGAAAGTTCTGCCCCGAAGCCGCACATCTTAGCAGCTTCATGCGCGATGAGCACTCGGCCTGTTTTCATGACCGAAATTAAGATTGTATCGATGTCGTAAGGGAGCAGTGTACGCAAATCGATGATCTCCACTGAAATGCCGTCCTCCTGTGCGGCCTTCTCAGCAGCTTGAAGAGTGGTATGCACCACTGCACCGTAAGTTACGATGGTGACGTCGTCTCCTTCTCGAACCACCTTCGCTTTGCCCAATTCAACGACATATTCGCCCTCCGGAACCTCTCCCCGAGCTGCCCGGTAAAGACGCTTGGGCTCCAAGAAAATGACCGGGTTATCATCCCGAATCGACGCACTTAAGAGGCCCTTGGCGTCGGAAGGGTTGGAAGGCATCACCACTTTGAGACCGGGAGTGTGAATGAAATAAGCCTCTGGACTTTGTGAATGGTAGTGGCCTCCTCTGATCCCTCCCCCACAGGGGGTGCGAATCACCATGGGGCAGGCGTACTGGCCCCCAGAGCGATAGCGCATCTTGGAGGCCTCGTTGACGATCTGATCGAAAGCCGGATAAATGAAATCGGCAAACTGGATTTCAGGCACGGGACGCAGTCCGTAAAGCGCCATCCCGATAGCACTGCCTATAATCCCAGCTTCAGCCAGCGGTGTGTCTAAGACCCGATTCGGGCCGAACTCCTCAAAAAGTCCCTGAGTGGCTCGGAAGACTCCTCCAAACTTTCCAACATCCTGGCCCAGAATAACCACCCGATCATCGCGCCTCATCTCAGTGCGCAGCGCATCGTTCACAGCCTGGATGATGTTCATCGTCGGCATGGATGGCCTCGTGCCTATGCTTCCTGTTGCACTGCGTCTAACTCTTGCACTCTCCGCAGTTCCTCAAGCTGCTCTTTCAAGTGCCAGGGGACCCGGTCCAGAACATCCTCAAACATTGTGTCAATGGATGGCGGGCCGATCCTTTCACTCTTTTTCAATGCTGCTTGGATTTCGTTCTTGATTTCTTCTTCCAAATACGCATCTTTTTCCTCACCCCAGTGTCCCTCGGCCATGAGATAGAGCTTGAAACGACAAAGGGGGTCTTTCTCTTTCCATCCTTCCACTTCCTCATCATCTCGGTAGGCTCGAGGATCGTCCGACGTGGAGTGAGCTCCCAGGCGATAGGTCACGGCCTCAATGAGAGTCGGGCCTTCTCCACGGCGAGCCCTGTCAACGGCTTCTCGGGTGACTGAGTAAACTCCGAAGATGTCGTTACCGTCAACTTGCACACCTTCAATACCGTAAGCTTTGGCCTTGATGGCGATAGATTTTGAGGCAGTCTGAAGTTCCCGTGGCATTGAGATTGCCCATTGATTGTTTCGGCACAGAAAAATAGTCGGTGTCTTGTAAACGCCAGCGAAATTCACAGCTACATGAAAATCGCCTTCGGAAGTGGCACCCTCGCCGAAATAGACCAGAACGGCTTCTGCGGTACCCCGCAGGCGAGCAGCGAGTCCTATACCGGTGGCGTATGGAATTTGATTTCCGACTGGACTCGAGATGGAGCCAAAACGCAATTTCGCTGAAGCATAGTGGTTGGGCATCTGTCTGCCTTTAATGCTGTCTTGAGCGTTGCCGAACAACTGGCAGCAGAACTCGAAAAGAGAAAAGCCACGAAGCAAGGCTGCTCCTAGCTCGCGATAGCAGGGGATAATCCAATCTTTTTCCTCCAGGGCAAAAGCGCTCCCGATAATGGCGGCTTCTTCTCCAACTGAACCAATGTAGAAGCCTATTCTCCCTTGCCTTTGCAGGGTGGTCATCCGCTCATCGACTCGACGATTGAGCAGCATCACGCGATACAAGTGAATGAGATCCTTTGGGTTGATGGAGGGTACCTTCTGCCCCTTCTCTACTTTCCCGTCCGGTCGCAAGATTCTGACGAGTCCCTCCGGCATGTGAGAGGGATTATAACTTTGACACCCTCTTCACACAAGTACTGGGGTCCATGTAGGGATCCCCAGGAGGGGGTCACAGCGTGAATTCCCAATTTTGAATCACAACTGACTCCACACTTCAAAATCGGAAATTCACGCGGTGACCCCTTTCCTGACTCGTCACGCGGCGGCTAAACCGCCGGCTCGCCCCTATGGTATGTTGAGGAGGCCGAGGGAGCGCAACACTGGCAGGGCGGATGATTTCGTCGCTGCAGTAGAAAATTTATGAATAATCCGGGCTGGGGGTGACTATCCAGAAAGCAGGGCGACACCATGGTTTCGGTCACCGTCATTGCCATTCTGTTGGCCTACCTTGTCATTTTGGTGGCGATTGGGGTATGGGGCAGTCGCGGCTCGGGCGATGTCGCCGGCTACTATGTCGCCGGAAGGCAGCTTCCTTCTTGGGTGATTGCTTTCAGTTCCAATGCTACAGGGGAGAGCGCCTGGCTTCTGTTGGGCTTGACCGGGATGGCGTACCTGGTTGGCATTCACGCCGTCTGGGTAGTGCTGGGTGAGGTGCTCGGTGTGACTCTGAGCTGGGTACTGGTGGCCCGCCCCTTCAAGGAGTACACGACCCGATTTGACTCAATCACTGTACCCGATTTCCTGGAAGATCGGCTCCATGACTCGCGCCACCTGATTCGAATCGTCAGCGCCGTAATAATCTTCACCATGGTCACCGCTTATACGGCCGCACAGCTCACGGCCTCAGGTAAAGCTTTTAAATCCTTCCTGGGCCTGAACTACACTACGGGGCTACTGATCGGGGCCGTGGTCATTTTCTTCTATACGACGATCGGTGGCTTCAAGGCCGTAGCCTATTCAGACGTGCTGCAGGGCGCATTGATGCTTTTGAGCCTCATTGCCCTCCCTGCTGCGGGTATAGCGGCCGCTGGGGGTTGGGGGAGATTGATGGCGGAGCTGAGGTCGGTGGACCCCCAGCCTATTGCTGCCCTTCGGGAAATACGGCTTCTCGCCAGCCGGCATTGCCAGCGCGGTGAGCTTTGTGGGGATTGGGCTGGCCTTCTTGGGCGCGCCACAGCTGCTGGCGCGCTTCATTTCAGCCCGAGATCACGACCAGATCGTATCGGGAAGTCTTCTGGCCGTGATCTGCATAATCATCTTTGACATGGGTGCGGTATTTACCGGCATAGCTGGGCGAGCTCTTTTTCCTGACTTGGCCGACCCGGAAACGGTGATGCCAACGCTGAGTATTGAACTGTTTCCCACCTTCTTCACGGGGCTCTTCCTGGTCGTCGTCCTGGCGGCAATGATGTCTACGGTTGACTCCTTACTCATCCTTGCTTCGTCGGCCGTGGTCCGGGCCGTGGTCCAAAAAATCTATCTTCCCAGTCTGCCCCAGCGCCGGCTCTCCCTGTACGGCAAGCTCACTACTTTGGTTATTGGCGTGGGCGCCCTGGTGTTCGCTCTGGGGGAAGTGCGAATGATTTTCTGGTTTGTCCTCTTTGCCTGGTCTGGTTTGGGTGCAGCTTTTGGACCGCCCGTGCTGTGTTCACTTTTTTGGAGGAGAACTACGCTGGCAGGAGCACTCTCCGGGATGATCGGAGGCTTCCTGACCACGGTGCTGTGGGTGCTCTTCTTCAAGGAGCAATTTTACAATCTGTACGAAATGGTGCCTGGCTTCATCCTGGGCTTGGTTCTCACCGTTGTGGTCAGCCGATTCACCGAACCTGCGGAAGGCGTGGAGGCGCAGTTTGCCTCTGTCAAGCAGGCGGTCGGCCATCCCTTCAAAGGCCAAAGCGCGTGACGCCGCTGTCCAGTCCATGCTAATCAGTGCGGGCTTGACATGGCCTGAGTTCAGCTGCTATTCAGATCCCTGTTCGCTAGTCCGCATTTCAACGATTTTTGCTATGTCCGCTCACACACTGACTCCCCGCAGCGCTCGTTCTTAGGAGGGGAACCGTGAAGGTAGACCTGGGTTCGATTTCTGGTCAGGAATGTATGAAAACCATCTTCCATTTGGACGGTCTGGGAATTCGTTTTGCCGGAACCAGGGGGGAGAAGAAAGCTGCTCGATGGGTTGAAAGACAATTCAAGAAGTTGGGCCTGACTGGGGTACATCAACAAGAGTTCCCCTGCCTGTCTTGCGACTACACGAGGTGTGTCCTATCCGCTCTCCTGGATGGAAGATGGTGGGTCGTTGACTCTGAGCCGGCGGCTCATTCCAAACCCACTCCCGAGGCAGGAGTGGAGGCGGAATTGGTGGTCGTCGAGAAGATCCCAGGGAACGCGAGAGAGTGCCGAAGCTTGATGCAGGGCAAAATACTTTTGCTGTACAACTCTGAGCTGTTTCAGCTAGAGAATTTCAAACGCGTGATGGGGGCCGCTCCAGCGGGAATCCTTCTGGTGGACGATCGTTTTCCCAACGACTGGACGGTTGCCATCGGATTTCCGCGTTACTGGATAGATTTTATCTCCTGTCCTGTGGTGAACGTGCCCTATACGGATGCCTGGGAGATGGTGCGGCAAGGAGTGGCTGTGGTCCGACTTGAGGTAGAATCGTATGTGAAAGAAGCGATTTCGCAAAATGTCATCGGTGAAATCCGCGGTCGCGGCTCGGCCGGCGAAGTCATTGTCGTCTCAGCGCATCACGACTCCGTGCTCAATAACCCAGGTGCGGACGACAACTGTACTGGTGTAGCGGCGGTCCTGGAACTGGCCCGGGTTTTCTCCAAGATGAGACCAAGACGCACACTTCGTTTCATTTCCTATGGAGCCGAAGAGCAGCTGTCCGAGGGAGCCAAGTTTTATGCGTTCAACACCAAAGACGTAAGGCAGATTCAGTTTGTTCTCAATATCGACAGTATTGGTGCCTGGATGGGGCGAACTGGGATCTACTATGCCGGACCGCGTGCCTTGGAAAAGACTGTTGAGAAGGTCAATCAAGAGATGGAGTTCCCGGGGCATCTAATCCAGGAACTTTCCCCGTTTAGCGATCATTTTCCTCTTAACCTCTGTGGTGTGCCGGCAGTCTGGTATTATCGGACAACCTACGTGGCTGCCCGACATTATCACCACAGTGCCTTGGAGACTCCGGATGTCGTTTCCGAAGAGGTTCTTGAGGCAACTGTGCGCCAGCAAGCGGCTTTGCTGGAACGAATTGCCAACGAGGAACCGATGCCGTTTCCACGTAGGATCCCCTCCCACCAAATGAAGACGCTCCGGCAGATGGCCAAAGAGTGGTGTGGAATTGAAGACCTTCCAAGTTAGAGTGTAGGACGGGATCAAGGCAGCCCGCAGAGGAGGTATCCTTTGAGCCACTTCCTGGACGAGGTCCAGCAACAGCCAGCCGCCCTGCGGAGGGTGCTCGACTATTACTGCGCCGAGACACGCCGAGTCGTGGAGAAGACCTCTAAGTGACACAGCATCCAATGACCTCACCCCAAACCTGTGCACCGTAAAGCTTCTGGCTTGTGCCGAGGACTTGTTCCCACTGAATGCTTGTCTGCCAGTGCAACTGCTGCTTTATGAAGTGGCACGCCAGAGAGGGCGCGAAGCTGGCCTTTTTGAGCGCATCAGCAAGGTGACGAGGAAGGAGTGAGCCGACCGCGTTAATTATCAAATTCTTATGAAAATCCTGCGCTTATAGAGCCAGTAACAGAGATACCATTCCAGGGCCAGGACAACAATGGCGGTGATGATTTTTGCAGATTGTTCACCCGTCCACCCTAGAAAACCGATGGTAAAAATCCCCACAAAATCATTGAGCCAAGCCGGACCCGCAGTATTGCTGAACAGGTAAATGAAGATGGAATTCATTCCCACAATGACGGCAAACATTGACCATCTTCGGATTCCCTTCAGATCAATCAGCCAGTACAAAAATGCCAGAGTCAGCAGGCACCAACCGCCGCTGACAATCACAAAGGAGCTGGTGCAGATGCGCTTGATAATCGGTGTCACGGGATCGAGCGCATAACCAATCACAATGCCGATGAGGGCGGCGATGGCCAAGAGTTTGATCTTTTGACTGCTGCTGCGTGCGCTCCTGAGAACCTGGCCGGCCAACACACCCCACATGGTATGGGCGGTGGTGGGTACGCAGTTAATGGTCACCCAGCCCCCACCAGCGTTCAGCTTACCCATCAGCAACATGTCCATGTAGGAACCGAAATTATGGTCCTTCACAAAGGGCTGATCGTAGCCCGGGATGAACCACAGTCGATAGGCTAGCTCTGTGATGATCAGCAGCGCAAAAGTGAAAGCTATCTGCGTCCGGGCTGATCGCCGCATCATCAAAAAGGCGATCAGGTAGGTAAAGGAGAGCTGGGTCAACACATTCCACAACTCCCACACAAGTTTGTTGGCGTAGGCACAATGAAGTAAGACCCCGAATAGGAAAAGGAGGAACGACCGATAGAGTACATGGCCGAAGGTGTCCATCCACCTGTCGCCGCGATCCCACCGCTTGGCCAATGAAAAGGGCATGGCCACGCCAACGATGAACATGAAAAAGGGCTGGACCAGGTCCCAGAAGCGCAAGCCGTTCCAAGGATGATGGGTAAACTGTATGACTACGCTGCCCCAAATTGTGTCGCTCAAAGCGGGATCTTGAAGGGCATGATACAGTCCTGTTCCTTCGGCAACTAGAAAGAACATTGTTAAGCCGCGGAAGGCGTCGAGCGACATCAGGCGCCCTTCAGTAGTTAACTGCTGGCCGGAACCGTTACCCATCGCGTAGCTCTCTCAATACGCAATACCTCTGCGGATCACAGTTTATGTTCTTGGGTTATTCTATGGTGCAGGGAAAGGAGGCGCAAGGAAACTTCCCACCCAGCAAGTCGGGACCCCAAGAAGCGCCCAAGCTGGACGCGGCCCGCCAGCGCCCCATCCAGCTGCGCAAAGGAGTGCTTGG
>JALLON010000125.1 GCA_027717925.1 Acidobacteria bacterium AH-259-G07
CGGCGACCACGCCGGGCCACAGCCGGAGCGGCTTCTGCCGAGTCGGTTCGTCGGTCTGCGCGATTGTCATATAAGACCAAACGCTCCGCACGGGCCGTTTGTTCCCGATTTCTTGGCGGGATTGTAGTGGCCTGCCACCTGTGGGGCGCCACCTCATCAGGCGGGGAACGAACTACCCGAGAAGGCCAGCTCACGCTTCATCGCATCATGGAATCGACCCATCTCGTCCTCCCCGCGCCGAAACAAGGGACGCGTGGAGATCGGTTTACGCCCCGCTACTCGGTGACCCCAACTCCACCGCGGAGCGGTTTGGTTCGACACTGCGGTTCACCTGCAAGGGCCACGTTCCAGCTCCTCCCGCGTGGAACAGGTCATTGCGTTTGGCCAGCAATCGGACTCAGCCCCAAATGCCGAATCGATTGATCGTCTGAAATCACTCGCTCACGACTTGAACCTTGGCCTGGTATATTGGTGTCGTTGCGCTAGGGTCGCGGCAGACGATCCGCTGTTCGATTCGCTGTTTTCCGATGACGCGACATAACAAATCGTTGCACCGGAGCTGGCTCGGTGTCTGGTTTTTCGGACGCCTTTCGTCACGGCCACGTTTTCTGGTCGCTCGAAACCGTAATCCCGCTGGTCCGCCAGCCCGGTGAACTTTGTCGTTAGCTCAGCCATAGAGAAGACAATCTTGTCAGCCGCCCATAACGCCCTCACCGGAAACCGATCGACGACCGTAATATAGACCAGTGGATCGGTCAGCCCTGCTGCTTCGGACGAACAAAAGAACTTTTGGATTTTAACTCATACGGATTTTGACAAAAGTACACTCTTTTTGCATTTCAAGGATCAGGAAGTGTCCTTGCTCACGGGCCGTGATGCCCGTGGTGCGGGGGCGCCGCGCAGCAAGCCGTCGGTGCTCAAGTCCTCATCGATATCGGGCCAGTGAATCCCAAACCCCGCTCCGGCTAGTTTCCAGTTGGAGCGCTCTTCCGGTGTGGCCGCCAACAACCTCGGATACCAGGCCAGCGGTACGGAGATCGTCCTACCATCCATAAGATCCACAACTAATGAGTCTTCCGAGAAGCGTACGTCTTTAACCTGCTCTCCAGCTTTAGGTTCCAAAGTACTCATTCCACGCCTCCAATGATTCTTGCTCATGTTCCGAGATCAAGTCGGCAATCCTGCGCAGCTCGGTAGGGCTGAACCCAAGATTACGGGCGAGCGCTACTGGACCCAGCCAGAATTTGGCTGACTGGTTACCTCGATCCACGTGGATATGTGGCGGTTCATTTGGCTCATGACTGTAAAAATAGAATCTATATGGGCCTTCCCGCAGGATTGTCGGCATCCGGAAACGATTCTCTCACGATTCGATCTGCCCTTGCACTGTTCGCGTTTGAACAGTGGGGTCTTGGGTGCTGTCAACAGCTACAAAAATGACTACATCTTAACGGGCTAGAGGTTAATGCCACTCGCCTGAACGCAACCCTGGGTGCTCAGGGCGGCGAGCAGCAGGAAGAAAGAGTGAACCGATCTGCTTTCTAACCCAAGCTTCTGTCTCGAAAAGCCGTTAGAGACAGCCAGCGAAGCGACAGCGAGTCTCCGATAAGCCGACTATACGGCCATGTGACGGTATTCTTTAGGGTAAGGCCTCCACTTTGATTTAGCTCTCTCAGCCCTAAGGGTCACATGGCAAAAAGCCAACGCAAGGGCGAAGGAGAAGAGCCGCCAAGAGCATCAAGAAAGAGCGGACCGTTAGCAGTCCACATATGATGTGTAAGCTCTACCTCGCTGAGTTGTCACCACTTACTCGTACAATCAAAAAGACAAGTAGAAACATCCACAATTGGGTCCTGTTTGGGGCTTACTGTAAGAAAAAGGGCAAAAATTTGGCAAAATCAAAGACCCCCAGAGACACCTCTCAGCCGTCGGAAAAAAAGAGCCTTTTCGACCGACCTGCGGTACGTCTTTTTTGGGGGCCGCTCATGTTACTGTTGATTACTCTCGCGGGGGGTTTTTGGGCTACCACCACAGAAATCAAAAGGCGAGCAGACCTGCGCTCTGATCAATTGCTCGCAGCGTTTCGAGCTGAAGTGGAAACTATCAAACCACTTGTCTGCTCCGCCGCTGCCACGCATTACGATCATTGGAAGAAATCGGAACACAAATTTCTTCCTACAGTGTGGAATCTGCCTCATCCCATATTTCAAGCGAATGTAGCCAACCTTGGAGAGTTAAACAACGTCAAGACAACAGAACAACTCGCCAAATTTTACGTTACGCTGCAGGCTGCTTTAGATGCGGCTCGTAGGGTTCAGGATGAACCCCCGGGAAGTATTAAGCAGTTTTCCTTCGTAAACTATTTGCGGGAAACTTCAAACGCTTGTTCTACGGCTATATTACTGACAGCAAAGTTCAATGACATGCTAGCAGAGAGCATCTCCCTAGATAAGTTCATGGAGCAAGATGGACGCGCCAAGATCCAAGGAGAAGATTTGCGTTATAGAGAATTGATGAATCAGATTAGAGAGGATATCGGAAAAGTCCAGTTCAGAATTAGCTTGCCATCTGACAAGCAAAGTCAAGAAAAGTAATTCCTCTGAACCCTGCGCTGGTAGGGATTTCCAACCTACAGAAATCAGATTTTACCCCATTTTGTTCTGATTTTAGCTGCGCTGGCTGAGCCTAGCGGAGGGGGCAGCATCAATGCGATCAGCTTCGCCGCCACAGCGCCGCATTCAAAGAACTACTACGTGAAAAATGGCGGTATAACCAATTGCAGTCAAACGAATTATCCACACCGCCACGCGAATCGAACGCCGACACGCCGATTTTCAGTGCCTTACCCTGGGTCTGTCACTTCTTACCATCCCTTTATTTTCTGTAACTTACGGGACGGGTCGGCACTCATCTCCTACCATCTCTTGATCAAGACATAGGACAAAAAAGTGGACGCGGGAAAGGATTGTGCATCTTTCGGTCGCCGGTTGAGTATGTCATGAGGCTATCTGACGGGCTGGCGCTATAATTAGAACCTGGATAATCAAAGCCGATGAGCCTCGACAGCCTTCTTGTAATAGCAGGTCTACTCATAGCCGTTTACACAATTTTACCCAGATCCCGCCGACTGGATCTGCGACTACGCTTAAGCCTGATGGACTGGATTGTCCTCGTGATCGCGTTGCTAGCAGTCCACTACCTTCAATTCTACTCGTTCTTCGTGTCGATTGGATGGCATCCGCAGCTTGGCCTAGCCCAATTTGGGTTGACCCCTAGCAATGTCTCTTACTTGATTCTTCTCGGAGCGGCTTCGATTATCGGTATGCATCTCTGGAAAGCCAGTCTCGCTCCCGAGAGAGTCGCTAGGTTTCGTGGTCTCGTAGAAGAATTACTCTATACAGAGAAATATGCAGAGCTTGTCTTGATACTGGAGCGGCATTTTAAGCGGCTGGTCAAAATCTACCAGGCGGATTTTCCACTCTCTCGCCTGCGACGTCGCCTGCCAGGAAGACCTCTGACCTTTGATGAGACGATAAGAGCCGTTGAGCAGCTCACTGCAGGTGATACAGGGAAGAGGAGCCCCCTAAGAAAATCGGGGCGATTCGCGTCGTGGCTCGGGTCTCGCGTAGCTGGTCTCCTTCCAACGTATGAAAAAGAGAAGCATATCGCCCAGGAAACACTTCATAGAGTTTTGCTCTCAAGGGGATTCCTCAAGACTTTAGTGGGAACGCGCCCCTATTTTTTCATAGAAGTATTGAGAGAGCGGCTGTATTTTCGCCGTGAAGTTACGGAACTTTACCTTCGTGAAATGCTCGCCGATCCCACGAGTGCCCTCTATTTGGAAATCCGAAACCATCAAAACGTGTCCGTTGACCCACGACAGTACGAGATCCCCGAATCTAACCGACTTCTGTATTACCTCTTCCACGACGCTCGCATCGCAGAGGATCTACAGGCTTGGAGGGGAATCGGGGAAGGCATGATTGCTGAGCTGGATTATTTTGCGCGGAATCCCTCCGAAGACCGCTACAATCTCGCACCGGATAGGTTTTTCAACGAAGAAGGACGGTGGGAGTCTCCTTTGTTCGCTGGGCTGTGTTTCTTCGACATAATGGTCACGAGTGCACTACTGCAAGGCATTCAGTGGCATATGTGGCTGTATTATCTTCCTTCGATCATTGAGCGAGTGATTAAGAACTACTCCCCCAATGACCCCCTTGTTGATCCCACAGCCGAAATTCCGACGAGATATGCAGAATTCCTCTCAGACGCTATTTACAGACTTAGAGACTGGATTAGGAGTGTCGAGGATCTGCCGCTGGATCAGGCAAATGTCCGATTGGAAAACGAGAATGTCTCGCATGATAATTCAAGTATCCCCAAAAGCAGTATTCTTGCTCTCGGAATTTGCCTAAGACACATTTTGGAAGCCGACGCGATTTCCAGACGATTCAAGCAAAGTGTAACGAGTCCCGTCTTTGGCTTGTACTTCGAGCTTCGCAGACATCACAGAGGTACGGACATACACCCGTATGCCAGGGTCCTTTTGCGGAGCGTTGTGGAAGGTGGGTTCCACCTGGAGCGCGACAACAGGAAGTATCGTGAGGCCCTGCTTGATGCTTTCAAAGCTTATGACAAGATACCCGAAGATTACGAGCACTTTGAAGAAATTAGAGCCGCTCTGCGCTCATGAGAAGGAGGACAGCACGCTTTCAGAAGAGGACAAACGGGAACGGGCAGTGACACTCAAAGGCATAGTTTTGGACCACTGGAAGAGGTCAGCATTCAAGAAGATAAATTGGTTGGCGGGAGAGGCAGAATCCTGGTGATGGATGATGAAGAGCTTATTCTGGATTGTACTGGAGAATTGCTTGCGGAGCTCGGCTACGAAGTGGATATGGCCCGGGATGGAGCTGAAGCAATTGTGCTGTACGAAAGAGCTCTTAGAGAGGGTGACCCTTTTGCTGTAGTCATCCTGGACCTGACCATTCCGGGTGCAATGGGCGGCAAGAAAGCCATCCAGAAACTTCTGGAGATCGACCCTAAAGCAACTGCCGTCGTGTCAAGTGGCTATTCAAAGGATCCCGTGATGGCCCATTACAAGGAATATGGTTTCAGTGCCGTGCTGCTCAAACCATTTACGCTTGAGGAACTCGGTCATACTTTACAGGAAGTGTTAAGTGCTCGAAGCGCCTGGAACGGCAATGGAAGTATGAGTACGCCATAATTTCCGGGCTAGTTGCGCCACCAGCAGCACTGGATCATTCAGGAAGAAACGTTAAGTTTCAGGTCAGGTTTCCTTCAGAGCACTCACCAGAGCCATGGTCATCTGCTTGGCATCACCACAGAGCATATTACAACCCCCGTGTTAGGTTGTGGTGGTTAGCCCTTACTGGCTGTTCCTGCAGTCAGTAAGGGCGCTATGCCACCTGGTTAATGTTTCTTTGGTCTCCCGCCTTTCTTGCCGTTCTCTCTTGAAGCTCTTCTTTTAGCTTCAGAACGAGATCGGCCAGGCCAGCTGTTCTGCTTCACCTGGGATGCTTTACGAAATCTTCTTGAGCAGCGAACCCAGCTTGTCGTTGGCGGGATCATAGAGGATGATCTTGACCCACCCTCTTTTCGCCCGACCCCGGACTTCGAAACGACGGCTGAGGGAAAAACCCTCGTCAAGAACGGTTCGATAAGCGCGCTCCCGCAGGTTCATGTTGAGTGCCTGCGACTGTGTGGACAGCAAAGCTCCCTCTCTGGAGAGAACAAACCAGGTGATGGCGAGGCGTCCGGAAAACATTTCCCCCTGCAGGTTGAACATTTCCTCTCGAGGTTGGAAGGTCAGCATGACATCGAAGGTCGTGTTGCCATCTTTTTGCACCACGTTATCGACTTCCAAGGAGATGGCCACGTCCTGGATTGGATCCCCGTAGCTCAGAGCCGCCACGGTACGGGCATAGGTCATGAACTCTTCACGATCGTAGGGGACGGGAGTGGACCACGCGTAGTATCCGCCACGAGAGTAGACTTTCAAGTCTTTTCCACGAACGCGGACTTCGATTTTTCTAAAACGGCCGTCAAAGTCGGTGTTCTTGGGTCGATACCCCAGGAGGTAGACTGCTCGAGTTGTCTGGTTGGTCGTCTCCAGAGCGTCATCGATGTATTTGCCAATGAAAGCCCGGCCTCCCGTCAGCGAGGAAACCTTGCGCAGTGAGGAAAGAGCAAACGCTTCGCTAAAGCTGCCTGTTGCGATGGCCTGTCGTCTCATTGAGGAGCGCGCAGAACCAAAGCGGACCGCAACACCGGCTCCACGGGTGTGAAAGGTGTGGATTCTCACGCGCGCATCGCTGGCCATCCTGGCCAGACTCCTGTCATCTTCCAATGCGGGGAGGAAGAGACCTTTCGAGGTAAAAAACAGGAGGTGTTTCTCGCCGCTGACAAAGCGAAGGTATTCAATCGCCTCATAGATATTGAGCAGGTCCTGGCGCGTACGCGCCCGCCCTTCCATGTATTCATCGAAGGGTAAATCCGTCATCAGGCCGAGCTCTGCCTGCTCCAAAACACTGCTTGCTTCCTTACCGAATAGGCCCTCCAGTCCTCCCTGCTCAAGTAACTGCCTTTCCAGCGCCGCCATCTCACCGTGGCTGACGATCTCCAAACCTTCGCGCTCGCGTTGTTGTTGTGGCTTTGGATCGGGGGTATCTCCCGGGGCGATGGTACGGGATCTGATCTCGGTTGGGTCGAAAATGGCGCCAATTCTGGCTTCGAGGCTCGCCGGGATCCTCCCACTCCCATAGACGGCGGCCAGTCCGGTCAGTTTTTGCTCGAGTATGAGCACCCTGACTCTTTGTTCGTAGATTTCACGAGTCGAGCGTTACCGCTAGGTGATGGGACTGGTCACAGCCTACCGGCAACGGCATCCGGAACGTACCGCTTTCTATCGGTGTTTGGAGGACTACTGGCAGGAGTTCAGAGACAGCTATGCCTACCTCTATGAGAAGGATTACGGGCCTCTGCGCCCGGTGGTGGAGAGAAACGTCCAGCGTTTTTTGGACTGCGGCATTTTTCATCAGGGTTTTGCCCGGGTGCGGTGCGGCGATTGCGGGAGCGAATATATTCTCGCGTTTTCATGCAAAACCAGATATTTCTGTCCCTCCTGCCAAGCCAAGCGGGTGGCGGCTTTTGTGGATTGGGTCACCGAACAGATCCTCGAGCCGGTCGACCATCGCCAGTATGTGTGGACGATTCCCAAGGCCTTGCGATCAGCCTTTCGGCGAGACCGGCGTCTGCTGGGCGAGCTGGCCCGTTGTGCCTGGAAGACACTGCGACAGTATTGTAGAATGGCCGCGGCAAAAGAGAGTGTTCCTGGGGCCATCCTGGCCATCCAATCCTATGGAGATCAATTAAACTGGAACCCCCATATCCATGCGCTGGTCAGCGATTCGGCCTGGAACCGTGACGGGATCTGCTCCCCGATCGGCTGGCCCAACTCCCAGGTTCTCACCTCGCTCTTCCAGCATCAAGTATTGGAAATGATGGTGGCCAAACGCCGTCTCAGCCCGGAGTTTGCTTCCAAGCTGCTCTCCTGGCGGCACAGCGGCTTCCAGGTCTACGGCTCACCTCCGGTGGCGCCGGACGATAAGCCGGCTCTGGAGCGTCTGGCCGCTTACATCTTACGGCCCAGCTTTGCCGGCAGCCGAGTGTCTTATGATCCTGCAAGCGGCCAGGTCGAGTATGGCACCACCAAGGGTGTGGCTTGCTCCCTGGACGCCCTGGACTGGATCGCCCTGGTCACCTCCCACATCCCGGACCATCATGAACATTTACTCCGTTATTATGGTCGCTATTCCAACGCGTCGCGAGGCAAACGCAAGAAAAAGGAGGCTCAAGGGGCACTCTACCCCACCCACGGTGAGCCCCAGAGGGAAGAGGATTCAGAAGCCGCCCACTTCTCCCTCGAGCGCCGTCGCAGCTGGGCGCGGCTGCTACGCAAGATTTATGAAGTCGATCCCTTGACTTGCGCCCAATGTGGCTCCCGGATGGAAATTATCTCCTACATCGACCAGTTCCAAGTCATTCGCAAGATCCTCCAGCATCTCGATCTCTGGGAGCGGCCTCAGCGCTCCCCCCCACCCCGGCTCTTTCCCCACAAGCTGGA
>JALLON010000126.1 GCA_027717925.1 Acidobacteria bacterium AH-259-G07
TATTTTCGGACTAGGGAGTTCAAAGTTGATTTGGTCGCTCATTCTCTAAGCTTAGCACTTAATCAGAATCGGACTTGGAGGTCTGTGGCAGGCTTTGAGCCCGGTCTTGGTGAGGAGCGATAACCGGCAAGTGTCTCTCCCAAATGGTGATTCCGAATTGTTCCTAATTTTTCGGTTTTTCGATTGGCGGAAAAACTCGACTGGGAGAATAAAGGATTACACCTGAACTAAACTTGTAACCGGGAGGAAAACAAATGAACGAATTTGAAACGAATCTCTTGAGACTTATCGCCTCCGAGTTGTACCTTCTGGCCTCTCTGAGGACATCCGAGGAAATGTTCAGCAAGAGTTACTTCACGCGCGGCCTTGGGGAGAAGAACACCGTGGACCAGACTGTGCTCCAGATGGTGGGAGGAAATTACCAGAACCTGACGCCGGAAGCCCTAAAGGACGTGGGGAAATCGGTTGGTTTTCAAGCGGCATCCGGAGCTGAGTCAGCATCGAAGCAGCCGTTTGGGAGACAGGAGGACAAGAAATAACTCAATGGCAAAGGGTGTTCCGAAACAGCCAGAAATGATGTTTCCGTTTTGTTTCCGGTTGAGTTGGTAAGTTCTGGTAAATTTGGGCAAGTCTGACATGATGTGAACCCGTGGGGGTTTGACCCCTTTCGCACCACTTCTCTTCTGTTGTTGGAAATAGAGGGGTTAGCTATACTGTCTCCTCAAGTAGCTAACCAATAGCTTAACCAAACACATTCTCTGGGTGTTCTTGGGTGGGCGTGGTGACAGGGGATTGGGATCGACCCATGCTGATGGTGATCTTCGGAGCAGGTGCATCGTACGATTCAGTTCCGTCTCGTCGTCCAGGTAGCAACATAGATCCCAACGAAAGTAAGTATAGGCTTCCTCTTGCAAATGAACTGTTTGATGACAGACCTCACTTTGTACAAGCCATGACCCATTTCCCGAAGTGCCAGGTAATTGTTCCCTATCTACGGAAACGGACTGAGGGTTTCTCTCTGGAGGGCGAACTGGAAAAATTGCGGTCCGAGGCAGAGCGTGACCCCGAGCGACATAAACAACTGGCCGCGGTACGTTTTTACCTCCAGTTCATGCTCTGGGAATGTGAGGACCAATGGAAAAGAGTGGCGAAGGGTATCACGAACTACAAGACCTTGTTGGACCAGCTTCGGCACCGGCGGAAGCCACGAGAGCAAATCTTCCTGGTCACGTTCAACTATGACACACTGCTCGAAGCAGCCCTCCCAACGGTTGGCGTCGAGATTAGGGGCGTTCCCGACTACATCGCTAACGACCACTATAAGGCGTTTAAGCTACACGGCTCCGTGAATTGGACACGCGAAGTCGAGACCCTGATTATCAATCTGAGCAAGCTCAGCGGAATACAGGTCTCCAATCAATTGATAGATAGAGCTGCCGATCTGAAAATCGGCCACAAGTATCACTGGCTGAAAGACCACCCAATCCCAAAACTACAGACGTTGGACCAAGATATAGCTCTTTTCCCCGCCTTGGCTATCCCAGTCGAAAGCAAAGTTGATTACGAGTGCCCGCCCGAGCACTTGGATTGCCTTCTTCAGTGCATTCCGCACGTAACTAAGCTACTGGTAATCGGTTGGCGTGCAGCGGAAAAGGACTTCTGCCAACTACTTAGCTCCAATCTACAGCAAGATGTGAGTGTGTTGACTGTGGCTGGTACGTCGGGTGGGGCGGATCAAGTTATCGAGAATCTGCAAAAAGCAGGCATCTCCGGGCAATTTCATCCAACGACGAAAGGATTCACGGAGTTTGTCGAAAATCGTGAGGGAGATGAGTTTTTGAGAAGCTGAGATGTACGCTAGAGTGTCGAAAGTAAAGGCATTAAGGCCCAACAAGAATTTAGTAGCGTCCGAACAGAATTGACCCCAACTTCACCGCCGCATCCTCCTGCATATCAGGCAACAGCTGCTGGTAAGATGTTCATTGTGATCTGAACGTTTTCCCTGAAGGTCAGTCTGTGTGAGAATCTGTGTGTGAAAATCTTTCCGAAATCTGCCAGAATCCAGACAACCTTTCTCAGTTTGTCAGTTTCTACCATTTTGTTTCTAGTCTGGAAGCCGGTTGAAATTTCAACTGGAAACCCCAAAATTTCCCAAAAAGTGAGAAGTGTAATTTTGGTGAAAACACTGATAGACACTGGTTTTCATGGAATAGCAAGAATTCACGAGGAGAATCCCCCCCTCTCCGCCAGAGTTTTTAGTCTTTTAGAATCACTCTTTTGGAATTAGCAGCGCTGGTATAGACAGTTCGGGCTGGGTGATAGATCTGCAGGGCTTCAATCTGTCGGCGCGGGCGACTGCGCTGGGCTCTGGCGGAGGGAAGGATCGCTGGCGTACCAGGTCTGCTTGATCCAGATGGCCAAATCGTCGAACAGAGTATAGTACGTCGGCAGCACCACCAGCGTCAGGATGGTCGACGCCATCAGACCCCCCATGATCGTCCGCGCCATGGGGAAATAACGCATACCCCACATGGCGGTGTCGCCCCAAGCCAGGGGAATCAAGCCCACGATTGTCGTGCTGGCGGTCATCACGATGGGGCGCAAGCGTTCGCGGCAGCCTTCCAGGATTGCTTGCGAGCGCGGCATTCCCTTACGGCGCAGATTGTTGATGTGGTCGATCAGCACGATCCCGTTATTGACCACGATCCCGATCAACACCATGCTGCCGATCCAGGCCATCATGTTGAACGGCGTCCCAGTAATGAACAGGAACCAAGCGACGCCTACTACCGCAAATGGAAGCGAGAACATAATGGCGAAAGGGTGGGCCAGCGACTCAAACAGCGAAGCCATGACGAAGTACACCATAAACAACGCCAGACAAATGTTGAACCAGAAAGCCTGGTCATCCTGTTCCTGCCGTTGGGTCCAGAAACCGTAACTCCATCCGTAACCCTGAGGGTAATCCAGGCTGTTCATCACCTCACTGACGTGCTTCCTTCCCTCGCTTTTCTTATCGCCCGAGTACATGGCCGTGAGTCGCGTGTAGGTGCGACGGTCCTCGCGCCGCAGCTCAGCCGGGATTTTCTGAATTTGCAGATCGGCCACTTGCGAGAGTAAGATCTGCCGACCGTCGGGTCCACTGCCCACGACAAGAGACTTCAAATCGTTCAGACTTTCGAGGTCTTCGGGCCTGATCCGCACAAAGATATCCACTTCGCCCTCGGGTGTGCGATAGCCGCGCACTTGCCTTCCGCGCGCTACGATCGAGAGGATCCCGGACACCGATTGCGGCGAAACTCCGTACTTGCCTGCTAGTGAGCGATTGAGCCGGATCTGCACTTCTTCTTGACCGCTGCGGAGATCCGTCCAGACATCCGTAAAGTCGGAGCGCTTCAGCAGCAGCAGCCTGACTTCGGCTGCCAGTTCCTGGAGGGCTTCAGGATCGTCGCCATACAGGTTGGCACGGATCCAGTCGCGGTTCTGGGCGCCTCTCTGGCTGCCCAGTTGGATCTTAGCGCCGGGGATCACCGGGAGCCCGTCGGTCATCTGCTTCCGGATCTCCGGCATTTCTTCGAGCGCGACCTTGTCTTTGTCGAAGTAGACTTGCATCCAGGCTTGGTTATTTCTGTACCCGCTCATAACATTGGTAATCTTGAACCGCTCCTTATTCGCTAAGAGAAACTGCTCAACCGGCATGATGTAATCCCGCTCGATCTTAGCGTAATGGAAGTTCTCCGAGAATTCGTACTCGATCCACAGCTCCCCGAGTTCCTGCGCACCTGGCGTGTTGTCGGGAACCTTGTTCATCAACCACCAACACGAGCCGTAAATGATCAAAGGAATCATGACCAAACCGACCAGAAAGCGGTGCCCCAACGGCCAGGAAACCAGCCTCAGGTAAGCGCCGGTGACACCGCCGCCAAAGTCTGACGCTCCTCGGGCGGCCGGCCCGCGGACTTCCGCGGCTTTCTGACGCCGAAATACCCGCCGACCGAGCCGCACGAAAACGGGCTCGACATGGTCCATCATCCACTGCTGCCACTTCGAGCGCTGGTTCACATCCATTCGTAACAGCCGTGCCATCGCCAGAGGGATGAGCGTCAGCGAGATAAACAGTGAACAAATGAGCGCGAAGATAATCGCCGTCCCCGTCTCGCCGAGCCAGAGCGAGTAGCCCGATGTTTGCCCGAAAATCAGGGGCACGAAGATGATGATCGAAGTCAGCGTGGCCGCGATGACCGCCGTAATGACTTCCTGCGTACCAACCTGGGCAGCGGTGACCCGGGCGGTTCCCTTCTCGAGCTTCTGGTAGATCGACTCCAGCACAACGACGGCATTGTCGACCAGCATGCCGGTCGCGAGCATCAGGCCCATCATCGACATCACATTGAGCGTCTTGCCCGACAGGAACAGAAAGCCGACGGCGGCGATGATGGAAAAGGGGATCGAAAAACCAATAATCAGCGTGGCACTGAACTTTCGTAGGAAGAAAATCAGGACCAAAGCTGCCAGCAGTGCGCCCAACGCACCCGCTCTCAGCAGTCCTGAAAGAGACTTTGTAATCTCCTCCCCGGCGTTGAGCCACAGCAGCAGTTCAATGCCTTCCAGGCTGGGATCTTGGCTCAGCTCTTCGACCTTTGCCAGAACGCGATTGACGGTTTCAACCGTATTGGCCTCAGATGTCTTGCGAACGTTAAATCCGACGGCGTATTCACCATTGAGGTGCTGGCCGAAATTGAAGGCGGGATTATCGTACTCGATGTCGGCGATGTCGCTCAGCCGCAGCCCACGCTCGTTCACCGGAAAGTTCTCCATCTCTTCCACGGACGAGAGGGTTCCCTGGGCGATGGCGCTGTACCGAACGCCCGCCTCCTCAACGCGTCCCAGCGAACGGTTCAAATTGACACTGTCCAGCCTGCGGAAAAGCTGTCCGACGTCTATCCGATAGCGCTTGACGTCGTCCAGCCGGAGGTAGATGTCGATCTCCTGACGCTGAGCCCCCCAAAATTCCACTTCGGCGACACCTGGAATGCGCTCCAGGGGCTTCTTGATCTTGAGTTCAAGAAAATCGCCAGAGGTGCTGAGATCTTTGCCTGAAGCAATACGGCCCCCAATAATGGGACGATCGTCGGTCCCGAAACTTCGAATCTGAATGTGCTCGACATCGTCCGGGAGGTCGCTCCTGATCTGGTCGACCTTCTCGCGGATTTGGGCCCGGAGCACTCCGATGTCCGTGCCCCAATCGAACCAGAGGTCGACTGAAGCTCGATCGCTTGAGGAGCGTGCACTCATCCGCTGCACTCCAGGCACAGTAGCCAAGACCTCTTCCAGCGGCTTGGTGATTGATTCCTGGATCTGCCCAGGCGTGGCATTGCGATAGGGCACCCGGACGCCTAGAAACGGAAAGTCCACGTCGGGATCCAGCACCAGCGGAATCTTGAAGACCGAGATTAGCCCCAGGGCGACGATGGAAACGAAGATCATGCAGATGGTAACCGGCTTGCGGATGGAGAAATCCGCCAGGCCGACGCTGGAACTGGTGCGATCCGTGCTGGGGTCAACACCCCTGCTGGGATTGTTCTTGTCTTGCTCGATCGGATTCATCGGCTGCTCCTCCGGTTTCCTTTCAATCGGTTAACTTTCTTCTTTCCGGACGGCCGGAAGCCACGCTTCACCCATGCCCTGCTCAGACTCTTCGGAAGTATCTATCACGGCAGCGTCTGCGGTAACGTAGACTTTACGATCCACGAGCTCATAGACCACCGGAATCAACAGCAGGGTCAGCATTGTCGAAAACAGCAGGCCGCCCATTACTGTGATGGCCATGGGCGCTCGTACTTCCGCGCCTTCGCCCCAGCCCAGCGCCATCGGGAACAACCCCAGCACGGTGGTCAGCGTCGTCATTACGATGGGCCGCAGGCGGATCTGGCCGGCCTCGAGCAGTGCCTGGCGTTTGGACAATCCCTTGTGCCGGAGCTGGTTCGTGTAGTCGATTAGCACGATCGCATTGTTGACCACGATCCCAGCCAGAATGATGACCCCGAGAAAGACCATGACGCTGAGGGTGGTGGCGGTCACGAATAGCGACAGTATGACGCCCACCACCGCCAGCGGCACGGTAAAGAGAATGACGAACGGGTGGACGAGCGATTCGAACTGCGACGCCATCACCAGATACACGAGAAAGATCGCCAGGCCCAGCGCAAACAGGAGGCTCCGGTAGGAACTTTCCATTTCCTGGTTCTGTCCTCCCAGGCCGATCACGGTATTGACGGGGATCTTGCCTCGAAGCTGTTGTAGTTCGGCGCGGATCTCCCGCGACACGCTGCTCAGATCCCGGCCCGCCAGGTTTGCCGAAACCACAGCCGCGCGCTGCGAGCGAATGCGGCGGATTTCACTGGGGCCGCGGGCAACGACCACGTCGGCAATAGCTGCGAGCCGGATCGGAACGCCCCGTTCGACTTCTTGTTGGGGGATCTGGCCCGTAGGACCGCGGCGACGATCCTGGTTCCCTTCGCCATTGCGGCTGGGCGTTCTCGAAACCGTATTTTGCGCCCTGCTCCGGCTCGCACGGCGATCTCCCTGCTGTCCCGGATCGGTGTTACCCAGCTGGTTGATGATCAGGTTCTTGATGTCGGCGATGGTGCTTCGGTCTGACGCTTCCGCACGGACCAGAATCTCGATCTGCTTGTCGCCCTCGCGGTAGCGCGAGGCCACATCCCCGCGGATCTTATTGCGCAGGATATTCGCTACCTCGCTCTCGTCAAGTCTGAGCCGAGCCAAGCGTTCACGATCGAAGCGGACCTGGATTTCCGGGTTGCCCAATTGTGTTGTGCTTTGGATGTCGCTCAACCCGTCAATTCGCTCCAAGCGCGCCGCGACAAGGCCGGCGGTTGTGCGCTGGTCTTCGATGTCGAAAGCGTAGATTTCGACTTCAATTGGGGTCTTGAAACTAAACAGCGTCGGGCGACTGAAGGTGTAGGTCACCTCAGGGTGCCGCCGCAGCTCCTCTCGAATCCTGTTGATGGTGCGCTGCTCAAGCAGCTTGTCGCGGCGGTCCTTCATAACCACGTAAAGCCGGCCGAAGTTCTCTTCCAGCGCACCGCTGGCAAACTGATTCTTATTGCTTCCGCCGACGCTGGAGAACACCGTATCGACCCCAGGAAAGTCCTTAATGCGAGTCTCGATATCGTTGATGATGCCATCGGTCTGTTCGAGCGGTTTGCCCTCGGGCAGTTTGATTTCAAACGAGAACTCGCCCTGAGCCAGGGGCGGGATCAGCTCCGCGCCCAGGCGCTGATAGGCCACGGCTGAAAAGCCCACTAGTCCCACCGCAACCGCAAGCACCACCGGCTTGTTGTTTAACGACCAGGTCAGTGCTCGGGGATAGGCGTGGTTTAAAGCATCGAATCCGGATCCGAGGGGGTTCAAAACGGGGCTGATAATCTTCAGAGTTTGCCTGCCCACTGCGCGCAATAGGCGGCGCAGGTCGGTTAAGACGACCTGGACCAGGTCGACGAAGATGAATCGTCCCGTGGCACGGCCAGCAGTGGTCGCGAGCCGGGAGACGTGCTGGAGCACCCGGAGGACTGTTTTGCCGCGCAGATCAGTGACAGCGGGCGAGGATTCAGATGGGCTCTGGATTGCCTGCCGCTTCACCCCCAGTGCCAACACCATGGGGATAAACGTCAAGGCCACCAGCAGCGAGACCACCAGCGAGTAGGTGATTGCTAAGGCCTGATCTTTGAAAAGCTGCCCGGCAATGCCCTCGACGAAGACCAGCGGCACGAAGACCGCCACCGTGGTCAGGGTCGAAGCCGTCACGGCCCGCCCGACTTCTTGGGTTCCCCGATAGACGCCATCGGCAAGGCTACCGTCGGCTTTCTTGTGACGGTGCACCGACTCCAGCACCACGATGGAGTTGTCCACCAACATGCCCACGCCCAGGGCGATCCCACCAAGGGACATGATGTTCAGTGTGATATCGGTCTGGTACATCAGAGCGAAGGTTGCCATGATGGAAATCGGGA
>JALLON010000127.1 GCA_027717925.1 Acidobacteria bacterium AH-259-G07
AACGAAGCTGAAGGTGGACCGCCGGTTAAATCTGGGGGGCACTTTCATTTGTGACCGGGCTTTGCGTGCTGGAGAAATTGACGGTTACGTGGAGTACACCGGAACGGCCTTTACCGCGATTTTAAAGAATGAGCCCATACGAGATCCCCAGGAGGTTTACCGGCGAGTGAAAGAGAGTTATGCAAGAGAAGGGATGGAGTGGTTGAAACCTCTTGGCTTTGACAACACGTTTGCCATCATCATCCGCGGCGAGGATGCGCGCCGCCTGGGCATTCGGACCATCTCCCAGGCGGCTCCATACACGCCCAAATGGGTGCCGGGTTTCAGTTACGAATTCATCGAACGAGCGGATGGCTTCAAGGGCTTATCCGAAACCTATAATCTAAGGTTCGCCGAATCTCCCAAGGTGATGGAGTTAGGACTAATTTATTGGGCGCTGGCTGAGAAGAAGGTGGATCTAATTGCAGGAGATTTCACCAACGGTCTCATTGCCGCCCTGGAGCTGTTTGTTCTAAAAGACGACAGACGATACTTCCCACCCTACGATGCCGTCCCAGTTTTTCGCAGTCAAACATTAGAGCAATATCCCGAACTTCGTGAGGTGCTCAACATGCTCGGGGGCGCCATCAGTGAAGATGAAATGCGCAAGATGAACTACCAAGTCGATGGAGAAGAAAAGACGGTTAAAGAAGTGGTGTTGGAGTTCCTGGAAAAGTTGGGACCTGGAACCTGAAACTTGGAACCTGCAACCTTCGCGTGCTACCATGCGAGCTTAACATGGTCACAAAAGTAATTCTCGCCAGTCCTCGCGGTTTTTGCGCCGGTGTTGTTCGAGCCATCGATGTTGTCAAGATCGCCCTGGATGTTTATCCCCACCCAATCTATGTCCGCAAAGAGATCGTGCACAATCCTGAGGTGGTGAAAAAACTGAGCGAAAAGGGAGCCATTTTTGTCGACGGTGTGGAACAGGTCCCAGACGGGGAGACGGTGATTTTCAGCGCTCACGGTGTCTCGCCGGACGTTTGGAAGAAAGCCCGCGCCAAGTCTCTAAAAATCGTTGATGCCACCTGCCCACTGGTCACCAAGGTTCACATGGAGGCAGTTCGCTATGCACGAAAGGGCTACACCATCATTCTGGTTGGGCACGTCGGTCACGACGAGGTGATTGGAACCATGGGAGAAGCTCCGCAGCATATACGGTTGGTGAGCACGATTGAAGACGTTGAGAAACTGGAGGTCGAAGATCCGGAAAAGATGGCTTATATTACACAAACCACCCTGAGCCTGGAAGACACTCGGGAGATCATTGAAGCTCTGCGCAGGAAATTCCCCACCATCAAAGGGCCACCTTCCGAGGACATCTGTTATGCGACTCAGAATCGGCAGATGGCAGTGAAAGACTTGGCCAGGTTATCGGATCTTATTCTTGTCGTTGGTGCCGCCAACAGCAGTAATTCCAATCGTTTAGTTGAAGAAGCTGAGAGGTCTGGCGCCCCTGCCTATCTGATTAATGACTTGAGCTCCATTCAAGAGGAATGGTTTGAGGGCGTCGAAACTCTTGGATTGACGTCCGGTGCTTCGGCACCGGAAAGGTTGGTCCAGGAAGTTGTCACATTTTTACAAGCACGTGGCGCCACAGTGGAAGAGCTGGCGGTAACCGAAGAGCACGTTCAGTTCGCTTTACCTTCCAATCTGCTCGCTGAGCTTAAAGAACCTGACCCTCTTCTCACCCGAGAGCGCCCTGAAGTCGTGGCGATTGAAGACACGCGATAACAGATCCCCTTAGAGAAACGAGGTAGTTGTGTCCGTTGTGTTTGAAATCATTTCGCTGCTGAGTTTGATTTTGTGGCCGGTGCAAGTGTCCCCCGCTGCTGAGTTGGTGGTCCTGTCTCCACAGACATGGGATGAGTACGCCCCCCTGGGCAAAGAGGTCGATGCGATCTATGGCGATTTTGTGCTTCGCAATGATCAAATAGTGGCGGTTGTTGCAAATCCGATTGAGGGTCGCAAGGCCAACATGAAGATTCTCGACGTGGGAGGCTGCATGATCGACCTCACCAGCCGCCAGCAGCAAAGTGACCAGCTTGGTGCATACTACCCCGTTTCCAGACAGTTTCCTCTGAGGTTCGCCGGCGTGGAGACCGAAGCCTCGACAGTCTATGAAGTTTCTGACATGCGTCACTTGTTTGTTCGAGCCCATGAGGTGTCCCTTCGCCTGAGTGCAGAGCCTGTGGCTGGGAATCCTGACGCTACGGTTCAGTACACACTGCGAGAGGGTTGGCCCTATGTTTTGGTGAAAACCGTGTATTTCAATCCTACAGACCGCCCGACTGATTTTGAGCTCATGGATACCGTTCGGGCCGACCGCAGCAGAGATTTACTGGCTCCAGAGTTGGCTCCGGACGGTCGGGAGCCACTCTTTTGGCTGTACGACAAGTGGTTCGGGCAGGCTTATGGCTGGGTGTGCGAGGGACGGGATATCCACTGCAAAACCGAGGAGGGGGCAAGTTCACCTTCAAACCTCAGCTACCTTGCTGGCGGTGAGACTCACCTTGAACTCGGCCCTGGAGAATCCTTTGAACTTACACGTCGGATCTTTCCCGGCTCGAACATGCTTGATGTAAAAGCCATTGCCAAGGACCTGGCCGGTGTTGCTCAGAAGCGTATTACCCTGCAGGTAAAAGACAAAGCAGGTAAAGCCGTCGCCGGGGCGGATGTGGTCCTTTCAGTCGGCGAGGGGAGCTACGCTTGGGGCCGCACCGGATCTGACGGGGCGTTAGGATTTGACTTGCCCGGGGGTGAATACGAGGTAACTGTTTCAGCACTGGGGCAGGGCTCCAAGTCTTTCAGTCTCGATCCTTCCACTGCCACCACTTCCACTACGGTACTGGAGGAGCCAGGATATGTCCTTGCCCACATCAAAGATGAATCTGGCGGCCCCATTCCTGCCAAGGTTCAGTTCCGCGGTAAGGATGGCACCGAGGATCCTTTCTTTGGCCCCGATAGTGGCGAGCATGCGGTCCACAATCTGTACTACACCCACAACGGGCGCTTTCGGCAGGTGCTGCCCCCGGGCAGGTACGATGTGATCGTCAGCCACGGGCCCGAGTACGACGCCGTCTTTACCCAAATGGAGATCACTCGGGGCACGGAGACGTCATTAGAGGCCACCCTTGTGCGCAGCGTCCAGACGCCCGGTTGGATCAGCTCTGATTTTCACAGCCACTCCAGTCCTTCTGGCGACAACACCTCCAGTCAGCTAGGCAGAGTGTTGAATCTTCTTTGCGAGCACATTGAATTTGCGCCCTGTACGGAGCACAACCGCATCTCGACGTATGTCCCTCACCTAAAGCGACTGGCGGTGGAAGACTTGATGGCGACGTGCAGTGGAATCGAGTTGACCAGCAGTCCCGGTTCCATCAACCATCAAAATGCTTTTCCTCTGGTCCTCAGGCCCCACATCCAAGACGGTGGAGCTCCACAAATCTCTCCAGATCCAGAGATACAAATCCAACGCCTTGCCCTGTGGGATAACGCCAGAGAAAAAGTGGTCCAGCAAAATCACCCCGACATGGGCCAGCTCTTTTTTGATCGCAACGGGGACAGCCAAGCAGATGAGGGTTATTCAAGGATGTTTGGTTTCATCGATGTCATCGAGGTGCACCCGCCGATCATGATCTTCGTTCCTGCAACCGTCACGGACCCCCAGGGTCGTGTTGTGAATAATCGTATGTTCAACTGGATCCAGCTGCTCAATGGGGGCATGCTTATTCCTGGTGTGGTGAACACAGATGCGCATGCGAACTTCCACGGCTCGGGTTGGCTTCGCAACTATCTAAAAAGTCCCACTGACGATCCTGCTCAGATTAGAACCATCGATATGGTCCGTTCGGCTGAGAGAGGTAACTTGATCATGACCAATGGTCCATATCTCGAGGTAAACCTACGGGTCGACCAGCCAGGGACGAAGATCCAGGGCACGGCAGGGGACAAAGTGAGTGCGGTTGCCGGGAAGGTTCTGTTGCAGGTCCGAGTACAGTGCCCGAATTGGTTTGACATCGATCGCGTCCACGTTTTTTTGAACGGTCGTCCCGTAGAGCAGCTCAGCTTTACACGTGAGACGACTCCGGACCTCTTTGCCCGGGGCACGGTTAAATTCAATCATGAGATGAGCCTGCAGCTCCAGGAGGACACCCATGTCATCGTGGCGGCCGTGGGTGAGAAGTCGAAGCTTGGCCCGGTAATGGGTCCGGAGCACGAAGAAGACGTCCCTGTAGCTGTCTCCAATCCGATCTTTGTGGATGTAGACGGAGATGGTTTCAAGCCGAATGAAGATGCATTAGGAGCCCCTTTACCTGTCAAAGCGGGAGGTCGATAGAAAGTTGCACTTAGGAGGTGTCAAGACACCTCCACCCCCTTGGGAGGAATTGATAATGGTGAGGAAAAGATGGTTCACCGCTTTCGGAATTTGGCTGATGATGACAGCCGGGGTTTCAGCAGGTCCGCAGCTGAAGGCCCTGATCATCGACGGGCAAAACAATCACGACTGGAAGGCCACAACACCCGTCCTGAAAACGATTCTCCAGGACTCGGGGCTCTTCACAGTGGAGGTGGCAACCTCCCCGCCTCAAGGAGCGGACATCAGCCGTTTCAAACCTGAGTTCGCGAAATACGACGTGGTGGTCTCCAACTACAATGGAGACCCGTGGTCTCAAAGAACCCAGCAGGCACTGATTGACTACGTGCGTTCGGGGGGAGGATTTGTGTCTGTCCACGCTGCCAATAATGCATTTCCAGAATGGGAAAAATACAACAAAATGATTGGACTGGGAGGGTGGGGAGGCCGAGACGAGAAATCCGGCCCTTACGTCTACTTCCAGGGTGAGCGGTTTATCTTCGGCCGTTCACCCGGTAGGGGCGGGGGACACGGCCGCCGTCATCCCTTTCAAATAGTTGTGCGTAACAGAGAGCATCCCATTACCGCCGGCCTCCCAAAAAAATGGATGCACGCCGAGGACGAACTGTACCATCGGCTGCGGGGTCCGGCTGAGAATGTTACCTTTCTGGCAACCGCCTATTCGGAGCCTGAGACGGGAGGCACCGGTGCGCACGAACCCATGCTTTTCGTCATCACTTATGGCAAGGGACGAGTCTTCCACACCACGCTCGGCCACAGCGCTCAGGCGATGAAAAGCCCTGATTTTGTCGTTACCCTGCAGCGGGGGGCGGAATGGGCGGCCACCGGGAAGGTGACACAGAAGATTCCCCAGGATTTCCACAAGGAGTAATTCGTCAGCCAATGCAGACCAGTGCCGGCTCCCGCCCACTGATCCGTCACGATTGGATGGACGCAGAGATACGGGAGATCCACGACTTACCCCTTCCGGATTTGCTCTTTCGCGCCCAGCAGGTGCACCGGCGCTACCACGATCCGCGGAAGGTCCAGCTTTGTACCCTCTTGAGTATTAAAACGGCAGGATGTCCGGAAGACTGCGCCTACTGTCCCCAGAGCGCCCATTACATTACTCCTGTTGTGCCTCAAGGTCTTCTAGATGTTGAGCAGGTGCTCACCGCAGCCCGCCAGGCGCGTGACAGCGGTTCAACTCGCTTCTGCATGGGAGCCGCCTGGCGAGAGGCACCGGATGGGCGTCAATTCGGTCAGGTCTTGGAGATGGTGACTCGAGTTCGGGAACTGGGAATGGAGGCTTGTTGTACTTTGGGCATGTTGACTCGAGAACAAGCGTTTCGGCTGGCTGAGGCCGGCTTGACGGCCTACAACCATAACCTCGATACTGGGCCCGACTACTATGGTGAAATTATCACCACCCGCACCTACCAAGACCGTCTGCGAACACTCCAGTACGTGCGCGAGGCGGGCATAACGGTTTGCTGTGGAGGAATTCTGGGGATGGGTGAAAGTCTTCAGGATCGGGCGGCTCTTTTGCGAGTATTGTCCAGTCTGGATCCACATCCGGAAAGCGTTCCCATCAACGCTTTGGTCCGTGTAAAGGGCACGCCACTGGCGGATCGACCGCCGGTGGATCCCATTGAAATGACGCGCATGATCGCTGCGGCACGTATTGTGCTCCCCAAGAGTCGAGTTCGGCTTAGTGCGGGGCGGACCGAAATGTCCGCCGAAACCCAGGCACTGTGTTTTATAGCGGGGGCTAACTCCATCTTCACCGGTGAGAAGCTACTGACCACCCCCAATCCGGGCAGGGATCAGGATCGGAGCCTGTTACACAAACTCGGTCTTTCACCACTTGGTCTCCCATGAAATCTTTTCATCGAGAGATCGAAGAACGCTTGAAAGAGATCGCGGGACAAGGTCTGTACCGCAAACTGAGTGACCCACACGGACTCGATTTTTCCTCCAACGATTACTTGGGGCTGTCTCGGGATCCTACCTTGCGCGCTGCCATTCTGAAGAGATTGAAACAAGCGGATGAGATGTATCCCTTCTCCTCACCCGCCTCCAGGCTCCTGCGAGGAAACACTCCTGGGCATCGAGCGCTCGAAGAGCGACTGGCTCGCTTTAAAGGAACGGAAGCGGCACTGCTTTTTCCAACCGGGTATCAAGCCAACATTGGCGTGTTAACCACTCTTTTAGGGCCCCGGGACCGGGTTTTATCCGATGCACAAAACCATGCCAGCATTATTGATGGTTTGCGTCTGAGCCGATGCCAGAAGATTATTTTTCCCCACCTGAGTCTGGAGGCTGTCAAGGATGCTCTGGTGGCTCCCTATCCAGGTGGCAGGACCTTTCTGGTCACCGAGTCCCTCTTCAGTATGGACGGAGACGTTGCCCCACTTGATGCTTATATTGAGTTGGTGGAAGCTTATGGAGCCTATTTGATCGTGGACGATGCACATGCCACCGGTGTTTTTGGCCGGCAGAGAGGCTCGGGTTTGACCGAACAATTCGGTATCGAGAGACGGACCCTGGCAATCATTTCCACTTTTGGTAAAGCCTTCGGTCTCTTTGGTGCCTTCGTCGCCGCACCCAAAATCGTCATCGAGTATCTTATCAATCGGTGCCGTTCGTTCATCTTTACCACGGCTGTACCGCCTGTCCTTCTGTTTGCAGTTGAGGCAGCGCTGGATATATCGAGTGCTCAAGCGGAACGCCGTCACAGGGTTTGTGCTCTGGCCGATCGACTTCGTGAGCAGCTGAAAAAAGGAGGACTGAACACTCTTCAGAGCTCCGGTCCGATTGTGCCTGTGATCGTGGGGGAAAACGAACGCGCCCTTGAACTGGCTGAGAGGCTGCAGAGGAAAGGTTTTGACGTACGGGCTATTCGCCCTCCTACTGTTTCGTCGGGGACAGCACGGCTGAGAATTTCAGTCCATGCTGATCACCAGGAAGAAGAGATCGACGACCTGGCGGCAGCAACGATTGAGGCGCTGAGGGGCGAGCGGGTTAAACAAGTCGGACGATGAGTCTCGCTGTGATCGGGACAGATACGGAAATCGGTAAAACAATCACCTGTGCTGTGTTGTTGGCTCGCTACGCGACCTGTAAGAGGTTGGGCTACTGGAAACCCATTGCTACCGGCTCGGCGCAAGGGAGAGACACCCTCGTAGTCAAAGGTTTTTGCGGGCACATGGTAGACATCCTGGAAGAGTGTTACCTTTTTAAGCCGCCTGTTTCCCCCCATCTGGCCGCCCGCCAGACGGGGCAGAAAATCAACCCCAAGAAGGTGATTGCTGATCTGCGCGCTCACCATCGAGCAGACAGCCGGCGCTCTCTGGTTGTTGAAGGAATCGGCGGCCTCCTGGTGCCGCTGACCGAGGAGGGCTATCTCTTGGCGGATCTCATTAAGGAAATGGACCTGGCATGTCTTCTTGTCACTTCCAGCAGGCTGGGAACCATTAATCATACTCTTCTGACACTTGAGGCCTTGCGCGGCCGCGATTTGAAGTTGGCTGGTGTGGTGCTCAATGGACCGCTGAGCCGCGAGAACCGACGGGCCATCGAGAAGTTTGGCAAGGCGGAGATTGTGGGCGAAAT
>JALLON010000128.1 GCA_027717925.1 Acidobacteria bacterium AH-259-G07
TTTGCTTCCTGCCGCTCCTTTACAGTCGCGGCTCTGTTTTGGTTTCCTCTACTCCCCTCGAAGTTCACCCGTTAGTCACTTAAACGCAAACAGAACATGAGTAAATTTCCGCGCGTTGCGCTTGTGGAACAGAAATTCTCCAGGCCGAAGCTCGACTCGGTGCAGCAAAAGATTGTCGAATCCTTCGCCAATGAAAACCTCTCCCTGCCCGAAATCCAAAACAAACGAGTAGCGATTGCTGTCGGAAGTCGAGGGATTACAAACTTGGCCCAGGTTGTGCGAGCGACAGCGGAAATGCTCAAAAAGCAAGGAGCGCATCCGTTTATCGTCCCAGCCATGGGTAGCCACGGAGGGGGAACTAAAGAGGGTCAAGCCAAAATTCTCACCGGTTATGGAATTACCCCCGAACAGATGGGAGTGCCGGTGCATTCTTGCCTGGAAACGGTGCATCTCGGCGCGACCCCGGATGGTGTTTCTGTTTTTGTCGACCGAACAGCCTTTGAATCCGACGGCATCGTCCTGATTAACCGAATTAAGCCGCACACCGACTTTCAGGGGGAAGTTGAAAGCGGACTCTTGAAAATGATTACCATTGGCCTGGGGAAGATCGATGGCGCCAATTCATTCCACGGCTGGACCTTAACCGTCCCACACGATCATCTGATACAGTCCATCACTCAAGTTGTCCTTGAAACAGGAAAGATCTTATTTGGGATTGCCATCCTGGAAAATGCTTACCATGAAATCGCCCAGATTGAATTGATCCCCGCAGCTCAAATAAAAAACCGCGAAAAAGAACTTCTACTCGAGGCCAAGAAACTGATGCCTTCTCTGCCGGTAGAAAAAGCTGACGTGCTCATTATTGATCGGATTGGAAAAGACATCAGCGGAGCAGGGATGGATCCCAATATCACAGGTCGATGGTTCCGGGTCAATTCCCGCTGGCAGGAATCGCCAGACATTACCCGGATCGTGGTTCTTGACCTGACCGATTCATCTGAGGGCAATGCGGTTGGAATCGGATTAGCAGATTTCTGCAGCCCCAGACTAGTGCAGAAGATGGATCGCCAAGCAACCTATCTAAATGCCGTCACTTCTCGGAACACCGTTCCCGCCCAGATTCCACTCTACTTTGATGATGACCAAGAAACGATCGGGCAGGCTTTCGCCTCTTTGGGGGGAACACCCACGCGCAAAAGCGTCCGATTGATCAGAATCCGAGATACGCTCAGCCTCTCCCAATTGGAAGTTTCTGAAGCGCTGGTCCCCGAGCTGGAAAATCATCCACGAGTTTCAAATATTTCTGACTTGAAAGAGCTAAGTTTCGACACCAACGGCCAGCTTTTACCGCTAGGCGGTTAGGGGGTCAGAGCGTGAGTTTTTCGTTATTGGACCCAATAACGAAAAACTCACGCTCTGACCCCCTACTCCCTTGGGCCGCCGCTGTCCTTTCAGTCGCCTTGCTTACGCAGGTGGCTTGCGGGAAGCAGTCTTCACTTCACGAGCAGGCTGCGGAAGCACTGCGTAAAGCCACGGACTTTTTCCGTTTTTCCGCACCCAAGTCTCGGTGCAGGGCGGATATCTGTGGCGCTACAGCGAGGACCTGGCCCGCCGCGAAGGGGAAAGAAAGGCCACGGCCACTATGGCGTGGGTACAGCCGCCGGGCACGCCCTCGGTGGGAATGGTCTATCTCTCAGCATACGAGGCCACCGGCGACGCGTATTATGTCGAAGCGGCGCGCGAAACAGCCCACGCGCTGGTGAAAGGGCAACTTCGTTCCGCAGGCTGGGATTATCAAATCGAGTTCGATCCCGAACTTCGCAAACACTACGCCTACCGAATCGACACTGGCAATGAGGGAGGGCGCAACGTGAGCACGCTCGACGACAATACCACCCAAGCGGCCCTGCGCTTGCTTATGCGGGTCGACAGGGCCCTTGATTTCAAAGACAAGAAGATTCATGAGGCGGTCGAATATGCACTGACGGGCCTGCTCAAGGCCCAGTATCCTAACGGTGCCTGGCCTCAGCGCTACGATCGTTTCCCCGACCCTGAACAATTCCCGGTCAGGCCAGCCAGTTATTCAGCCTCCTGGTCTCGGACCTATCCAGGCCGGAATTATCGGAGCTATTACACCTTCAATGACAACACCATTGCCGACATGATCGACACGATGCTGGAAGCCTCGCGGATTTATGGCGAGGTCAGATACAAAGAAGCGGCGGAAAAAGCAGGTGGATTCATCTTATTGGCCCAGATGCCGGAGCCCCAGCCGGCTTGGGCTCAGCAGTACGACGTCAACATGCATCCGGCATGGGCAAGAAAATTCGAGCCGCCTGCGATCACCGGTGGGGAATCCCACGGGGTCATGCGCACTCTCTTGTTGCTCTACCGCGAGACCGGCGATAAGAAGTACCTCGAACCGCTGCCCCCAGCGATCGAGTACTTTCGCCGCTCTCGCCTGCCGGACGGACGCCTGGCCAGATTCTATGAGTTAAGGACCAACAAACCGCTTTTCTTCAGCCGCGACTACAAGCTCACCTATAGCGATGCCGATCTACCCACGCACTATGCATTCAAAGTCCAGTACGGAATCGAGAGTATTGCCCAAGAGTACAAACATCTCAGCACTATGGACCCCGCTGAGCCCAAACCTGCAGGGACACCTTCACGACCGCGCCTAAGCGCGAATCTAATTCAGCAAATCAAGGAAGTTCTTGCCGCTCTTGACGAAAGCGGCCGCTGGGTGGAAGAGGGCAGGTTGCGAAGCGATGATTTGGAGGCAACCGATCGGATCATCGATTGTCGAACCTTCATCAACAACGTCCGCATCCTGAGCGCATACTTAGCAGCCACCAGCAATTAAGGGGTCTGACCCTGAAATTGGTACGCTTGCGGGGGCCTCCGTCGCGCGCCTTGTCAGGCCGGCGCTTTCGCCGCTTCGTCACAAGAACCTATGAACAATGCGGGTTAAGCGTCGGGGTCGGTTTCGGGTACCTTGTAGAGTTCCCGCAGACGTTTCAGCTCGGCCGTGAGTTCCTGGACCACATCGCTGTATGCCGGGTGGCGGTGGACGCTGTGCAGCTCGTCCGGGTCTTTCTTGAGGTCGAATAGCTCCCACTCGTTAAGCGTGTAATAGTAGATGAGCTTATAGCGTTCGGTACGGACACCATAGTGGCGCCGAACGCTGTGCGGGCCAGGGAATTCATAGTAGTGGTAGTAGAGCGATTTCCGCCAGTTACTGGGATCTTCTCCCCGCAGCAGGGGCACAATCGAGTGACCTTGCATGTCATCGGGGGCCTCCACACCGACGATTTGCAGAAACGTTGGGGCAAAGTCGAGGTTCTGCACCAAATGGAAGTCCTGGGAGCCGGGTTGCACCACCCCGGGCCAGCGGATAATCAGCGGCATGTGAAGGGACTCTTCGTACATCCAGCGCTTGTCGAACCAGCCGTGATCGCCCAGGTAAAAGCCCTGGTCCGAGTTATAGATGACGACGGTGTTGTTAGCCAGACCGGAATGATCAAGGTACTCGAGCACTTTGCCGAGGTCGTCATCCACGGCTGCCACGCAGCGAAGGTAATCCTTGATGTAACGCTGGTACTTCCAGCGGACCAGCTCCTCGCCGGTGAGGTTTGCTTTTCGAAAGCCCTCGTTCTTCGGGCCATACGCCGCGTTCCATTTCTCCAGCTGCTCTTCGTTGAGATTGCGCGGCGGCACGAACTTCAGGTCGCGGTCATTCATGTGCTCGGCAATGGTCATCGCCTGCACTTTCGCGGCACTGGTGCGGTGCGAATAATCATCGAAAAGGGTGTCCGGCTCGGGAATCTTCACGTCGTCGTACATGGTCAGGTACTTCGGCCCCGGCTCCCATGCGCGGTGCGGCGCCTTATGCTGATACATGAGCAGAAATGGCTTACTTTTATCGCGCTTGTTCTCAAGCCAGTCCATGGCGATATCGGTGATGATATGCGTGGTGTAACCGGTATATTCCTTCATGCCCTCGGGGGTCCTGACCTTGGGGTTGTAATAGGTGCCTTGGCCAGGCAAAACCTGCCAGTAGTCGAAGCCGGTTGGCTCAGTCTTCAGATGCCACTTGCCAACCATGGCAGTCTGGTAACCGGCCCTTTGCAGCAGCTTGGGGAAAGTCTGCTGCGAACCGTCAAATTCGACGCGGTTATTGATGACACCGTTGATATGGCTGTGCTTGCCGGTCAGGATGACCGTCCGGCTGGGAGCGCAAATGGAGTTGGTGACAAAGCAGTTTCGAAACAGCATGCCCTCGCGGGCAAGACGGTCGAGGTTAGGCGTCGTGTTGATCTTCGAGCCGTAAGCGCTGATGGCGTGCCGAGCGTGGTCGTCAGTGAAGATGAACAGAATGTTGGGCCGACTCGCCGGGGTCTGGACCTCGCTACCCGCCTCAGACTTGGCCGATGGAGCCCCGGTGAAGAGTATCAACAGTACACTTGCCATAACCACCGCCACAGTCGTCAGCAAGTACCGATTCATTGCTCTGATAATCTTGTTCATGTTGGTTCCTTCCCTGGTTCAAAGAGTGTTGATGATGCCTCTTACGCTTATCGCGGGATAGCACGATGCTCCACTTCGGTCAACTATTCCACGGCACACCGATGCCGCGGATGGAGAATGCCTCCCATTCAGCGTTTTCCCCCGTCATATCGCTCCCAGAACTGCGTGGGGCTCATACGCTTCTCGAACGTGGTGCCGATCTCGCGAAGGGTCTCCATGCGGCGGACCTCCACCAGGCCCTTGGTGGCACGGCTGGGCGAAAATATTAGCCGGTTGAGGCGCAGATCCGTTAGCGGCGTCAGGTCAGTGATGGGTGTCTCAGCGATGTGAAGCCTTTCCAGCATTGGCAGCTCCCGCACTACACCGATGTCCTTCACACGCGTGCCCTTGATGGTCAGGCTGATCAGCGGCATGCCCCGCAGCACACTAATGTCGCTAACCGGTGTGTCGTTCAGCCACAGGATGTCCAGCGGCATCCCTTCCAGCGGGCGGAGATCGCTCACCCGGGTGCCCAGTAAGTTCAGCTCGCGAAGGGGCATCCCCTGCAAGGGGCTCAGGTCGCGAACCTTTGTGCCGTTCAGCCAGAGCTTTTGAAGGGGCATGCCCTCCAAGGAGCTGAGGTCCCGCACAGACGTCCCCTCCAACAGCAACATCTCCAACTCCATATTCTTCAAGGGACTCAGATCCTCCAGCGGCGTTTCCATCAGGTCCAGCGCCTTCAACGGCATCCCCTTCAGCTCACTGAGATCGCGTACAGGCGTGCTGACTAGCATCAACTGCTCCAGGGGCATGCCCCGCAGAGCGCTCAGATTGCTGACATGGGTGTTTGTCAAATCCAGAAGTTTCAGCTGCTGACCTGAAAACGGACTGATATCCACAACAGTGCTGTCCCGCAGCGAGGCAGCGACCAACTCTCCGTCCTCAAAATGAAATTGTCCTTGGCCGTTGTAACCCGGATTCTTCCGCTCCAGCATCCGGTGCAGCTGCTGGGAGGACAGCCTGGAGCCCGCCGCTTGAGGCACGGAGCCGCCGGTCGGAGGCGAGGTCGAGGATCGGCCTTGGGGATGGCTCGAAGGCTCCCCCGCGCAGCCGCCAAGAAAAATCGCCACCAAAGCAGCGACCACTAATTTGCCGGATCTTCTGACAACAGTAATACGTGAAAA
This sequence comes from Acidobacteria bacterium AH-259-G07, assembly GCA_027717925.1. Classification (GTDB taxonomy): domain Bacteria; phylum Acidobacteriota; class UBA6911; order RPQK01; family JADFOI01; genus JALLOL01. Next base: position 5,694 of record JALLON010000128.1, read on the forward strand.
GTCAATCATCTTCTTTTTTCTTGCAAGGCCCAGTGCGGTGCCCCCAGGGCCATCATACCAACAGAGAGAAGGTTCAGCCAGAGGATCATGCTCTCACTCAGCTTAGACGGATTATTCATAAATCTGGTTATCCAGTTAACTCAGAAAAGTTCTGCAAGCTGTTTGGAGTCGAGACAGGTAGGGGCTGACCTGGAGAAGGGTCAAGGCCCGATGGGCGTCTACACCCTCTATCACCGCTCCCTCTCGGGTGTAGTCTACAGGCAGCAGCAGTTTGTGAATTTGGTTAATTGATCGTACAATGGATGACGGAGCAGCTGTCACTGTTCAGGAAGTTGCCGTCGTCGCACTCCTCTCCAGGGTCCAGAATGCCATTGCCGCAGAACTCCTCGACGCAAGTAGCCGAGCAGCCATCGCCCGGGTTCGTGTTTCCGTCCTCGCAGGCCTCGGCAGTTTCCGGAACCCCGCTGCCGCATACCGCCCCTCCCACAAGTTCACAGCTCCCCAAACAGCTATCCAAGGGGTCAAGATTGCCACCATGGTCACACGTCTCGCCAGAGTCCAGGATCCAGTTGCCGCACTGCTCGATGGTGCAGCTTGGCGAGCAGCAAGAACCTCAAGGCCTTCGGTGCTCTCCATTTTGGATATTACGGGTTCTGTGAGGTTCACAGAACCGCTCACAGTCACACCAGCGATCCAAAAGAAGCCCTTGGTTGTGGAATCGTCGGGCATTTGTTCACCCTCAGCGAACTCCTGTCAAGGAAAAAATCGGACTCTTTCTCTAAATTTCTCACCGGGTTAGACAAATTGAAAGCTTGGATAAACCAAAATGCCTGTAGAATGAGGGTAATCCTGCCCGTCGTCCTTTACCTACTCCGCTCCGGCGGACGCGGCGAAGCACTGGCGGGCTTATTTTTTTAGGGAACGTGACTCAATGCCGGAGCAGCGAGTTGTCTTGTTTATCGATGCTCAGAATATTTATAAAGGTGCCCGCCGCACTTTCTTTACCGAGCAGCATCATCATGTCTACGGGCAAGTGAATCCTATTGCTCTTGGCAATCTGCTGTGTAATCGTCCACCTCCAGGATATATCAGAAAGCTTTCTGCGGTTCGCGTTTATACTGGACGGCCCGATGCTTCGAAAGAACGAAGAACATATGCCGCTAATAGAAAACAATGCAGTGCTTGGGCAACTCAGGGAGCGAAGGTTATTTTTAGACCTCTGCGATACCCACCCAACTGGCCTGACGAAAAAGCTGAGGAAAAGGGAATAGATGTAGCATTGGCTATTGACTACATCGCTTTAGCACTTGATGGTGCATATGATGTTGGCGTAATCGCTTCAACCGATACCGATCTCAAACCAGCTTTGGAATTTGTTTACAGAAAGTATCGCAGTCAGTGCCGATGCGAAGTCATGGCTTGGGCCGGTACCGCCCGCGGACGACAGCTGAGCATCGCCGGGGTGAATCTCTGGTGTCACTGGCTGAATCGCACTGACTATGATCAAGTTGCCGACCTAACCGATTATTCTATTTAAACTCCGGTGCTCCTGTTTGATTCTCTCCCCCACCCACGTCAGGATTTGATTCTGGCCGGTCCTCGAAAGCCCTGATAACGCACAGGGACAACGGATACAGTTGTCCATTTTCCCTGGACCGGCCTCCCCACTGGTTTTTTTTATTTTTCAGATTTCAGGAATCCTAACACAGGACCCGTTACTCTCTACCTGCATCCTTTCGTGATCATGACTTACTGTTACGGTCAACAATAGAAACGCTTCCTCCGTTGCTTGTAGAGGATCGGCTTCTACAAATCGGGCCATGACACGCATTGTCTTGCCACATCCATGTCGCCTTTTGCGGGGCTCCCTTTCACAGTCGCCTTCGCATACTCGGCCCCCCCAACAGTAGGGTGCCAGGAGCTTCATGACCCGCCTGGTCTGTCTTCCCCATCATGTCTGTGTTGCTCGACGCCGTCTGCGACCCCGGAGCGGGAAGCTGCAACCGGTCTTTAGCGTTGAGCCTCCTGTTGCCTGCTGGTGCAACGACACCATCGGCCTGCCTCAACTCTTCTTTCGGGGCTAATTGTTCCGGATTCAGTGTATACACACTCACCTCTCAACACTTTCCAGTCCCAGGGCTGCACCCTGGGTCCGGATACGGGTGGTCTGACTAGGACCTTACCCGGGGGGATTCTTTCCCCCTTGACGGGGAACCACTTCCAGGTTTCCCGTTGCGCTCGGTCGGCCTTCGTCAACGTACCGTCGGGGCGGCGCCT
>JALLON010000129.1 GCA_027717925.1 Acidobacteria bacterium AH-259-G07
TCTTCCGGGACAAGGACGGGAATCCATATACCCTCTCAGGCCGTAAAGATGTCGAGGACGATCCGGGATTTGACGCGTGGAGTGATACCACGACCCTCTTCACACACATTTACAAGGAACATGTTGAACAAGCTGGCGAGCAGGATGCGGAAATCTACGCCTCCGGGATCCTGAAGATCTATATGCAGGATTTCCTAAAGCAGCTGACTACCTTTCGTACGGAAGGCCCCACGCTCCACGATCGAATCGCGGCGCTGAACCGTTTTGGACAGTTCTTTTTCGGGAAGCTGTGGGATGTCTATGCCCGCCACTTCATGGAGTACGGGCCGTTTTAGGAGGATTGGTATGCTGGTGATTATCAGTGATCTACATTTAACCGACGGAACTTCTGGAGAGACGATTCGGGCAGGTGCTTTTCGCGCGTTTCGCGAAAGGCTGCGCGATCTCGCCTATGACGCTTCATGGCGCGCTGATGGCAAGTACAAACCCATCAAGGAACTTGATTTGGTTTACGAGAGAGAACTCATCCGGCATTTCGGCTGCCAATCGAGCTCAAGCCAGAGCCGAGTTCTGCGAGCGAGTCAACCGCGTGGCTAAATGCACCCGCGGGGCTCAACCCATTGATTAACGGGACCCAACCCTGACGAGCGGTTTCAGCTGCCCCCTTTCTGGAGCCGTGTCGTAATCTGGTATCGAAAGAACGATTTCCGGCGATCTCAAGGACTTGGTGGCCAGGGGCGTAGACCGGGTGAGATGACGGAATTACTCTGGGAGCCAGGCGCGTGGGTGGTATATTGGGGACGCGGGATGACTATCTCTATTCCCTTTGGCGAGACTGGCCTCGCAGCATATCTGGATGCATCGCGGCGAGGGTAAGGTGCTAAGAATTGAGTGAGGTTTGAAGAAGCGCGGATTTTGGGTTTGTCCCTGATCGGGATGGGCAGCGCTTCCTGGCGGCGTATCTGCTTATCGAGACTTGTATACTTCAGAGTTAGACCCACTGTGAACAACTTGGAGACGAACCCGACGCGGAGAATCATTGATGTCTTCCTCGATGAGGCTGGCTACACAGGGCCAGATCTCGTCAATCAACAGCAGCCTGTCTTCGTTCTGGCCAGCAGCGTTGTCGATGAGGCCGAGGCCATCTGGGACAGACCCCCAAGAAGAGAGGGAGGGACAACAAGGGCGTAAGGCATTTAACTCACCCTCGTGACCGCTCGCTCCTGCTCTTCCAAGTAGGCTTTAAACAGGATGTTGACGTCTTTCCAAAACCTCTTCCATTTGAGCGGGTCTCTCTGCTGCTCTCGGTATCGCCTGAACATCAACTTGGTAGCCATGCCAAAAGCGATTCTCTTGTCTCTCAACTCTTGGTCCAAGTCTAAAACCGCGACATAGAGCCCGGATCGCTCATGCCCGGCCCACCGGCTTAGAGGAACCGGCACCTCAAGAATTGGTCGGTGCGCCAAAGTTAAGGTGGAATCCTGCCCTTGAAAAAGGGAGAGCTTCGTCACCGACTTTCCACTGGTGGCCTCCAGTTGGTAGACCTCTTTGAGGTCCCAGCCGCCGGACTGCGCGTACAGTCGGGCTCGCTTCTCGTGGCCCTCGGGCCTAGTCCTCGGTGGAGACCCAAATCCGGATGCCGACCTTTTTGCCTTCGCTCCGGCTTCTTTTGAGACTTTTCGGTTCAGCCAGGAACTGTTGGTGGGCGTCCAGTGCAGTTGGATTCGACTGCTGTGCCGGGCCACAAATTGGGGGACCGGCGGAGCCTTGTGGGCGCTTAGGTTGTCCAGGATCAGATGAATGCGCCCTTGGGGCCACTCCCGCAGCACGACCTCCCGCAGAAACGCGCGGCAGTGCTCGCTCGTCTTGCTGGGCGCCGAACGGCCCGCGGCCCGACCACGGTAGGAGGGATACCTGGCCACCATCAACAGCCATCGAGCAGTTGGATCTCGTAGGAGTATCCCTGCTCGGTGAGGAATAGCTTGCGGTGATGTGCGAACTCCTCTTCGCGTGTCTCCTGAGAGACCAGTGTGAAGAAGTGCGCTGTGCGTCCGTCCTGCTTGGGCCTCAGAATGCGGCCTAGGCGCTGGGCCTCTTCCTGCCTGGAACCGAACGTGCCGGATACCTGGATCAAGACATCGGCGTTGGGCAGATCTATGGCGAAGTTCCCGACTTTCGAGAGCACGAGACAGTGCAGCTCTCCTCGGCGAAAGGAATCGTAGATACGATCCCGTTCGCGCTGGACGGTTTGGCCAGTGATGAGAGGCGCGCCTATCTCTTTCGCGATGGCTTCGACCTGGGTGAGGTACCCGCCCAGAACAAGAATGCGGCCGTCCGAAAATCGATTGAGCAAGTCACGGAGATGAAGCATCTTCGCCGGGTTCTCGGACGCGATGCGGAACTGTGCCCGCCGGTCTGCAAGGGCATACTCCATTCGAAGCTCGGCGCCCATCGGCACGCGCACCTCCACACATGTGGAAGTCGCGATCCAGGCCTGCCGTTCCAGATCCTTCCATGGCATGTCAAAACGCTTGGGGCCGATGAGCGCGAACACGTCTCCCTCCCGGCCGTCCTCGCGGACCAGCGTCGCGGTGAGACCCAATCTCCGGCGAGCTTGTAGGTCCGCCGTGGCTCTGAAGACCGGCGCCGGCAACAGGTGCACCTCGTCGTAGATGATGAGCCCCCAAGATCGCGCCCTGAATAGCTCGAGGTGGGGGAACTCGCTCGCTCTATCTGCCCGCCAGGTGAGGATCTGGTAGGTGGTCAGTGTTACAGGACCGGTGTTCTTCTGCTCGCCGGTGTATTCTGCGATGTCATCCGCCCTGAGTGTCGTCTTGTCGAGTAGCTCGCGGCGCCACTGCTTCACGGCCGTCAAGCTGGTGCTCAGTACCAGCGTAGTCTGTCCGATCATCTCCATCGCTGCGATTCCCACGATGGTCTTGCCGGCACCACAAGGAAGCACCACTACCCCGCTTCCACCGCGCTCGGACCCGGCGATGTAGAATGATTCCGTGGCCTGCCGCTGATAGTCACGAACCCGAAACGAGGCGCCCGAGGCGGTGGTCATTCGCAGGTCGAGCGCGAGGGGTTCTCCGGCCACGTAGCCGGCAACATCCTCTGCGGGGAATCCGGCGCCAACCAGCGTCTGCTTGAGGATTCCTCGTGTGGCCGGATCGAGGCGAAAACTTGTTCCGTTGATGCGGTCGGTCAGGTACCGGCCCACGTCTCTATCCCGTGCGAGACGCTCGGCGGTCGCCTCATCGTGACAAGTGCAACGCAGTGCTTCGCCATCACGGGAGAGGACCACGCGCCCATAGCGTGCCGCCAGGTCTGTGACTTCCCGTTCGATGTTGGGCGGGACACCGTAGCGAGAGTGCTGGCGAAGGGCCTCTACCATTTGCTGCGCGGTAACGCCGGTCGCGCGGGCATTCCAGATAGACAACGGTGTCAGCCGGTAGGTGTGCAGGTGCTCCGGACTCTTGATGAGCTCGGCAAACGGCGCGAGAGCGATACGGGCTTCCTCAGCTCCTGGCGAGTGTACGTCCAGAAGCACCGTGGCATCGCTCTGGACAATGAGTGCGTTTTCGGCGGATGTTGCCATGTCCTACGCCTCGGAAGGCCGGGCGTCAGAACCTTTGGCTCGTTTCGCCCGGCGAGGCTTCGGCGTTAACGGCTCGCCTGCGGACAAGGGATAACCGACGTCTCGCAGACGACGCCGGAAGGCCGATTCCGAGGAGGCTGGTACAACTAGGTGCCGTTCTCCCGCCCGCATGCAGTATTTCCGTGTTCTCGAATCGTTGGCGATGAAGGCGGCCAGCGAAGGCTCGTCACACTCGACGAGACGAGCCATTCCTTGGTCGTGGATGCGAGCGCAGCGGTTGGCCGAATCCTTGAGCAGTCGGATAACTGTGTCCGGGAGCGGCGCGCCACTTCGCGCTTCCAGAAATTCCTGGACCTCAGCCACCGACCGACCTTGATCCACAGCAGACAGGAGCTTGCTCGCGTCGAGCTTCCACACAACGTCCGAGACACTCACGCCGTAGGCGTCCAGTGCGAGGCGATCCCCTTGCTCAAGGCCTTCGCCAATTCCGGCGATCTCGAGGTTTGAGAGAACCCTCAGAACCGGCTTCACTTCTATCGGAGCGGGCGTGTAGGCGGACTCCATGCCCAGGCAGTATGCGCCCAAGGCATTGATGCGGAAAAACATGAGCCCGTCGTAGCGGCTGAAGTACGGGAGATCGTCAGTTCCCCATATGCTGAGGTAGTCTCGTCGGGCTCCTTCGGGAGGTATGAATGCGACGTCGACCAAACCGAGCGTCGCGGCGTATTCCAAGAGCAGGCAAAGAAGGTACCGTTCATCGAGGATCCGCTCACCGTTGTCGTAGCCAAGCGAGCCGTACTGCAGCTCGCCGATGTACAGGTTCCAGGCGTTTCGCGTCACGGCGAAGCCACCCTTCGAGGCCCGGATGAACCTGAAGAACTCCTCGGTGGCGATCCAGCGTTGCTCTGGGCATCCGCCCAGTGTGGCCGAGACTGCGTCACGCCGCGAGGCGACGGCCGTGAGGCCTCGCTTGCCTTTGCCGGTTTGTCCCTTGAGGCAATCGATCCGCGATAGCTCGTCGAGAATCGTCGTGTCGGTCCACTTGGCCCATAGCCTGCGGATCGTGTCTGCCGCGGGTTCGGACAGAGCTTTCCGCCCGGCTTTGGTCAGCCGTAGACGCCTTCCCGAAAGCTGGGCGAGTTTGCCGGCCTGAACGATCAGGGGCCAGGCAAAGGAACGGATGGGCCCTGCATTCCTGTCGCAGTACCTGTCCGTCGGGGGTTCGTACGGATAGAAATCGCCGTCTTCTAGGATCGCGGTGATCGCCTTTATTGTCGCCGTGGTTGGCTTTCGAGTCTTATCACTCACGGCGACCTTTCCCGCGTCAACGAGACGAAGGATGGAACGGAGTTCCCGCTGCGCCGGCCGCTCCGACTCGCGCAACGTCAGGGGGACCGCCTCCGTACCCTTCTCCGTTTTCCTGGTCTTTCCGTTCCAGTGTTCATAGGGTCGATCGTATGCGGCTGGAAGTTGATCCAACGACTTCACCTTTGCTTTGGCAGGACGTGGAACGAATGCCTTGAGCCTCTTCTTGAGATCAGCGGGCATGACGCCGTTTCCATAGAAGAAGAATCGCAATGGTGTGGGCTTCTCATTCCGGCGGTAGCCATTGATGGAGCCCCAAGCTGGGTCGCGTCCATATTTGGAGCGGAAGCAGTCGGCAGAAAACGTCGTTCCTCCAGAGTGCACCACCTCGGCCACGGCGGCTCGCTGTAATTGGTCGAGGCTCTGCCACACGGTGCGAAGCCGATCGCCTTCCAGATGCCCCACAATGAGCTCAACGAGCTCTGCTTTGCGGGTCGGTGCGCGAGATCCTGTGAGCAGTACGAGCTTCTTGAGCTCGTCCACATTCCTGTACTCCGAAAGGGCCGTGGCCAGAGTGGGAATCCAATTATCGACATGATGTCGCTTCATTCGTCCTCCGATTGTCTCGATGGCCAGCGTGCCTTCGCACGCTCCAGGAAGGTCGGTTCGACACGCTTAGGAGCGTCGGACACGATCTCCTCGAATCCGGCCATGAATCCTTTCTTGCAAGAGTGCCGCTCGCGACCATCGACGACGGCTTTCCAGTCGTCTTCGAGCCCAGCCTTCGCGTCGAATCTCTTGGCGCGCTCGATGTTGTCGAGAGCTGGTAGTACTTGCTCTTGCCGACATTAACGATCCGCATGCGGAGCGCCCGGTACACTCTGGCCGCCAGGCCGGGATGGGACCGTTCGAGCTTGCGCGCCAAGGGCTCGGTCTTGTAGTGGCTAAATCCTCCAGCTCTTCGTCCGTGGCCTCCATGGCCTTCTCATGCCAGGCCTTCTTCCCCTTGGCGGGCACATAGCGCATCAGCTCCTTGTATGTGAACGTGCTCGGATGCTCCCGAAACTCGGCCCAGGCAGATTCGAGCGCATCCTCAGCTCGGCCGAGCTGGGCCAGAAGATCCCGCTTCATTTCAGGAAGCTCGTGATCGGCAAACGAACTCCTGCGATCCGACCGCGCGACCTCCAGTCCGCGTTCGACCCAGGCGAAGGTGCCATCGAGGTGCCCCCGAGACTCCATGGTCTGTTCGAGTGGATCGATGTGCTTGTGCTTTCTCGCACTCACGATACTCCTTCCTCAGTGGACGAACTTGTTGTCCTCCTCTCCCTCGTCATCGAACTCGTCGTCAGCGGATCCTGGAGGACCAATCCCCAGGTTCGGGATCTAGTCTTACACGATCTGTGTGACGCTGTCAGCACGCGGAATGGGGCCGATCTGGCGCAAGTTCAATGTTCTCAATGCTTAGAGAATAAGCAGGAACTACACCGAAGGCAGCGGTGCTCTGAGCGCCGCCTCCAAAAGTGAAAACTTGAGCAAATATTGAGTTTTGGACCGGGCGAAAACCGGGACGAAACTTTGACCGTTTTTGACAGCTGTTTCCCGCCAGCCTGCGCCGAATGGCTTCTCACGTTAGTCTTCCTGTCGGATCAGCACTGAACCTACAACCCTCCGGTTAACAGTTTAATGCAGGTCTTGTATCTTGTTGGTTCTTCGTCCTTCTTGCTCGGGTCAGACCATGGTGTTCCATGGTATTCGGCGTCAAATTGTTTCGGTGCCTGCTTTCATTCTGGGCCTTCTTTTTCCTTATCGACTATGTACATCGGCTTCGCCTTTTTCAATACCTTTCTTTGCTCGTTTGTAAGCCCATCGAGGAGGCTGCGGATGGTTGCAAAGAGCAGTAATGTTATCGACAGCTAAGCGAAGACATGTCAGTTTCCGAGAAGGGCGTTATTCGTCCAAGTGGGTGAAAAGGCGGCTGACAAGATTGTCTTCTCTATGGCTGAGCTAACCGGCAACATCTGGATGATGGAGAACATCAGCGAGTAGAAAAGACACCATCGTCCTCAACTGGTTCGAGGAGTTCACGCAGTTGGCATCTTGTCTTGTTTAATTCTCTGACACATCCTGAACACTGGTCCTCAATTTTTCAACAAATTTTGCAGTCTCTTTGGCCATTTGGAGTAGATCTCCATAGTTTAGAACCGTTAGACGGGGAGTTTGCCTTTCTATTTTCTGAAACTTTCGCCGTTCATTCTCTGTAAAGTTCTTACCAATCAAGAGATAGCCTCGCGGATTATCAAAACGTAATCCTTTTTCACGGTACAGATAGTCAGCATTTTGAGTCGCAAAATCTACGTATTCTGTGAGCTGATCCCAAGCTTGCAAAAATACGCTGGTGAAATTTCCATCTCTCCGAAAACATTTCAGAAACGGCTCCTTTATCTCTACCACGTCGCGGCAATTATCTTTCGACCGGATCGCTGTGAAATCGGGAATCCGCTTATCATCAAAATAGGTGTGTGCCTGCACACGATGGTATACGCTACCTAATAGCCACGGGTATTTCTCAAGTAACTCTTGATAAGGAGCCTCACCTTTGCATTTTCTATCTAATAAATGTCGAAGTTCTCGAATTCCTGCATCCATGTCTGCGATTGGTTCAATTTCTGCCTTGTTCTGTAGTTGGATTCTTTCGATCGGTACGAACTCCATATCCTCTTTCCCAAGACCCTCGCCCTCACGCTTGTCACGTTTGGCGGTGAGCACGCCGATTGAACTGTCTTGGTAATATCCAAGCATTAACCCCTCGAAACGCTCATCGTCCTCCATCAAAATAACTCCGTTTGCCAACCATTGGCGGTGATAGGGTGAGACATACTTTCGAATACCTTGGATGGAAACAGGAATTCCAAAATTCAGATGGATGGCATATCTCACGAGTGACAGGATTTCCGCTCTACGTTTGTTTGAAAGGAAGAATTCAGCAACGCTCTTATAATTCTGTTTGGAGGTTGGGTCGAGGAT
>JALLON010000013.1 GCA_027717925.1 Acidobacteria bacterium AH-259-G07
CGTATTGGCGGAACGAGGCACTTAGCAGGATAGATTTTTGACAAAAAGGGGCTAGTGGTTTACCAAAGAGAGTCGTCCAATTCGGCGCCCTCCATAATGTACCACCGATTCGGAGGGTAATGTTTTGCCAGTATCACAAAGAATCTCTTCAATCTGTCCGCCTCAGCTCGTGGGATGCTAACTTTCAAAGTCAACTCTTCATCCTGTCTGGGAAGGTCAGCGGACGAGCAAAGAAAGCCCTCAACAACAATCTCCTTGACCTCAAACCAGTCCTTGGCGTAACCCTGCCTAAAGCTCACCAGCTTTTTGGACAGGGGGGTGTCGCCCTTTAAGAGTTCGATTGTGGCGTTCTTGATTTTATCACCAGTGGTGCCGACGCCCAGACGATATCTGTTCCCGGAAACAAAGTTTGAGAATCGGATGGTGACACTGATCTCTTCAGGTGTCCCCCTGAGGACAGGAGCCGACATTGAAGCCTCATCTTGGCCTAATAGAGGCCAGATGAGGGTTGGACTCACAATGGTTATGAGCACCCAGTTTTTCAATATTCTCATGCTAGAAAATCCATGATAACATTTTCTAGGCTCGCAGGCACCCCCGGAAATGTTTCTTTCTGACATCCTGACTCTTTCTCCTCAGCATGGAAACAAGAAATACTTATGGGGCCGGAACCGACTTCACAGGTGTGAGCACTATATTGCGATAGGATACGGGGCCATGGTCCCCTTGAATCATAATTGGCCCAGGCTCTCCCTCGCTGCTGTCAAGAGCGCCACCCGTGATTCCCGGAATTTCTTGGTTGCCGATGACGGTTTCACCATTCAGAACGACCGTGATTCGGCGCCCCAGTAAGGTGATGTCGTAATCTTGCCACTCACCGGCCTTCTTTCCGGCGTTTTTACCGGGGGTGAGGAACCCATAGACCCCACCAATATAAACACTGCTGGGTTCCTTGCCGTAGTCATCCTGAACCTGCACCTCATAACGTCCGCGGAGATAGATGCCGCTGTTGCTTCCTTTCGGATACTTGAACTCAAGGTGCAATTTAAAATCCTGAAACACGGCTTCAGTAATCAAGTCCGTACTCTTTTCCGTGTTGACCAGCACTCCTTCTTGCGCTTTCCAGTTGTTTGGCATCTCCGCATGGCGGGCTTTCCAACCTTTGAGATCTTTCCCATTGAAAAGCTCGATGGGCTCTTCCCACTCGGGCTCTGTCGGCGCCTGCAATTCAGGCGCCCGTACTGCTGCCCACTGCAGCGTCGAACCATCCTCTGCGTTGGTGGTCCCGTGCAGCCTGCCACCGACCAGTTCACCGGTAAACATCAGATTGCTTTGGTGTGCTTCGTATTGAACCGGAAGACTCAATTTGAGCTGGCTGCCAGAAACTTCAATATTGGGGATGGGTCGAGCACTACCAACCCGTCCGACAAAACGCCCTGTGAGCCGGCCTTTCTCCTGTATGATCTCCCACCAGGAGGGGTAACTTTCCTCTGCCGTCTCAACCGTGACGTCCCAGCGTCCCGAAAAATCCCGAGGCGCGACGGGTTCTTTCGGTTGCTCCGTCGGGGTCGAACAGGCAGCCAGTGCAGCAAGGAAGGCAGCGAAAACGAGAAGTTTGCACATTTTCCATTCTCCTAATTCAGTAAGAGATTGAACTGCAATATAAGAAGCGGTACTCGCCATGTCAACCAAAGAGAAATGGCAAAAACTGAATCAATTATTGCGACCGGCGAACGCGGCTGGGATAATCAGTAATGACTCCGTCGACTCCGAGGATCAACATCTTTCTGATCCGGGCCAATTTGTTGACCGTCCACACAAAGACCCGCAGACCATTTCGGTGGGCCTTTTCGATGATCTCTCTCGTGACCAGACTGGACTTGAGACCCAGCGTCTCCGCACCGGCGGCCTTGACTTCTGAAACGGGATCAGGCGAGCGGTAATCGATGAGCGCCCCGGTGGCAATGGAGGGGTTTTCTTCCTTAACCTTTCTGACTGCAGCGTGGTTGAAGGATTGAACGATGACCCGGGATAGTATGTTGTGCTCTTGGATGGCTTGAATTAGCCTTTTCTCAAAGCCATGGGGCAAGCCCCTCCCCTGTTTGATCTCGATTAAAAGGTTGACTGGGGTCGGCTTGACCAATTCAAGTACTTCGCTCAGTGTGGGGGCCCTTTCCCCCTCAAAACGAGGCGAAAACCAAGATCCTGCATCCAGTGCTTGAACCTCGTTCCGAGTCATTTCGGCGATCGCACCCCGACCGTCCGTTGTCCGGTCAACAGTTTCATCGTGGATCACCATGATTTCACCGTCTTTGGAGAAGTGAATGTCAAGCTCGATAAGATCGACTTTCATTTCAATGGCCCGCTCAAAGGCCGCCATTGTATTCTCTGGAGCTTCGCCGGAAGCGCCGCGATGAGCAATGACTAGCGAGATCATAAGAAAACATAAAGAGGCTGACATCGATTACCAAATCGCCTCCTGAATGTCCGACGGCTGTCTCCCATTCTGAAAAACTCGGGACATGATTGTCTATTGGCTTTCACATATAAACAAACGGGTATGGACAAATCACTAACTCGAAACTACAATCGCGGATCACACGGATCTTAACAGATCTTCACGGATAACATTCAGATTGCCATGACTTTAGTTGTCTCGAGCATGCAGTTCAGGAGAGCCCGCAGCAAACAGAAAAGTTCACTTTCCCCTTGTTTTACCTTGCTCTTCTTGCTCTTTTGGAGCTTGAGCTCGAGTTTCCCTACCGGGCTTCTGGCACAAGACAAGAAAATTGCCCTGACTTTTGACGATCTGCCCGCACTCGGTCCGTTTGGTTTCTGGAGGCCGCGGGAGATCAGCAACATTATCCTGCGTACCTTGAAGCAACGGGGAATCAAGGCGGCCGGATTTGTAGTTGAAGAAAAAGTTGACGATGAGCCGTCCACTTATGTTGTTTTACTCGACTGGGCATCTCGAGGTCACATCGTGGGGAATCAAACTTACTCCGATGTTGATCTCAACCAGTTAAGCGCGGAAGATTTTCTTCATCATGTCGTGGACGGGCAAAAATACCTACGCCGCGCTTCGCGTACTCATCCTTTCAATTATCGGTACCTTCGCTACCCTTTCCTTCACCAGGGAGACACCAAGCGAAAAAAGGAAAATGTCGCCAAAGCCTTATATAATGGAGGATATGAAACCGCTCATGTCACGGTAAAGACTTCAGACTACCGCTTCAACCCAATCTACATCGAAAACGAGCAAGATCCCGAGAAAATCGCTCAATTGAAGTCCATCTACCTGGAGCACATTGGCAAAGCTTTGGACTATGCCGAGAGCCAATCGCAAAACGTCTTTGAGCGTAACATCAATCACATTCTCTGGCTTCACTGTGGGGTGGCGACCGCTAACTTCCTAGAAGACTTACTCGAGATGCTGCAAAACCGTGGCTACCAATCTGTCTCATTTCCAGAAGCCTTGGCTGATCCGGCTTTTACGATTGAAGAGAATTACGTGGGTCCTCTTGGCCTGTCTTTCATTGACCGCGTCGCTGCCGGCCGTGGACTCCCTTTCGATCCGGAACAGGGTGAACTCTCCAGCAGGGAGATTGAAGCACGCCTAGTTGAGCGCTAACTCGCATTGTGTTTCTTGTCTTGGAACGCAGTGTGCTTTTCACACTTGGAGCAGCAATATTCCCAAATCGGCATAGCTATTTATTATACTGCGCAGGAAAGGGGGTCAGAGCGTGAAAATCCCATTTTTCTTGAATCTAGGGGGTCAGACCTTGAGTTTTTCGTTTTTGGGCCCAAAAACGAAAAACTCAAGGTCTGACCTCCTAAGGATTCTCTTTTCGCTTTGCTTGTTCCATTTTTCGGCGCTGCTTTACGCTGAAGAGATTCGGGCTCTGTGGGTGGTGCGGCAAACACTTGAGAACCCGGACTTGATCGATCAGATGGCGGAATCTGCAGCGCAAAATGGCTTCAATACCCTCATTGTTCAGGTGAGAGGCAGGGGTGACGCGTACTACCGTTCAGACTATGAACCCCGAGCCGATGCTCTTGGAAAGCAGTCCGAGGATTTTGATCCTTTGGCCCGTGTGATTGAGCGGGCCAAGGAAAAGAATTTGAAGGTGCACGCTTGGATCAACACCTACTTAGTGGCCAACCTCGGATTACCTCAGTCGCTAAATCACCTTATTTACCAGCACCCGGAATGGATAATGGTTCCGCGAAAACTGGCTGATGAACTCTACGACCCCGACGCGAACCCGGCAAGGTTTATACGGAGGATCATTCAACACTCCAAAGGAAGCTTCCGCAAGTTAGAAGGCCTTTATATCGAACCGGCTCATCCTGAGGTACAAGAACACATTCTGAACATTTGGCTGAACATCCTGAGTCGCTATGAGATTGCTGGTCTCCATTTCGATTACGTACGTTATCCCAATCCCGATCTTGGCTTCAGCCGGGTGGCTCTGGATCTCTTTCGCCAAGAAGTGGATCGAGATCTGGACCGACCTCTGCGCGCGCTCCTAGCGCGTCTCTATATGAGCGATCGGTTGGTTTACACGCGCTTGTATCCGGACCAATGGAATGCCTTTCGCCGACAGCGGGTGACTGATCTAGTAGAGCGAATTTATGGTGCTGTGAAGTCACAAAGACCGGAGGTGATGGTGACCGCCGCCGTTTTTCCCGATCCCGGGGACGCCTACACTCGCCGCAGTCAGGACTGGAGGGGTTGGTTGAAAATGGGAATACTGGATGGGATCTGCCCGATGGCATATGACCCCGACCCGCAAGTCTTTAGAAATCACATTGCTCTGGCCCGAGTTTTCAGTTTCGGACGTCAGGTCTGGGCTGGAATTGGCGCTTTCCACAGCTCGCTGGCGAGTACGGTTGAAAAGATAAAAATCGCACGGGAGCTCCAAACCGAAGGCTTTGTGCTCTTCTCTTACACAAGCCTGACCACTCCCGGCAAAGCAAATCCCGGAGGACAAAACCTGGCGAGAATCAGTCGTCTGCTTGAGCAGTGAAGCGCCCTTGCTAGCCCGCATCATTCATAGGTTCTCGTCACGAAGTGGCGAAAGGTCAGGGTTCCTCGCACTGCCTGTTGATGGCTTGAATAGAAAGCAGGATGAACCCAAAGAGCACTATCAAGAAGAGGCCGGCCCCGATCCACGTCAAGAAGCGGCCATCGCCCCAATATATCCACCCGACCGCAAGCAAGGCCACTGCGCCCAGAATGAGCAAAATCGGTTTTTTTGCCGTTGTTGTGAGCTCGTGCTTTCCCCACTCTTCGCGTGGAAGCAGTAGGCCTGCCTGCTCGAGATGCTCAAGTGACATATGGCTAGTGCCTCTTTTCGGCTTTTGCTTCCTGATCCAATTCCCAGAAGAACTGAAAAAACGTTTGAATGCTAAACTTGACCGGGCTGGTCTCCGGGCTAATCATAATCACGGGACAGGCCGCTCGCTGGGAGATCAGGTACGGCTTTCCGCCGAAAATCCTTCGGCGCAAGAAGCTCTCCTGAGAAGACCCGATCAGCATCAAATCAAACTCTCTAGATCGGTGGGCGATAGTTCCTACACTATCAGTGGACACCTCGCTCTCCAAAGTTACTGGGTTTCCATCCAATCGGATCTCCGTGCCTTCTGGATCAAAGAAGCCGGGCTGTTGAAGCGAACTTTTGATTTCATCGAGTCGATCCTGCTTCGTTTCTTCGGCCATTTCGGGCGGAACGACATGAAGCACAGTGATGCGCCGGTTCGCATCGTCACTGAGTAATAATCGTCCGACCGAAAGCAGCAGATTAGCATGTGCAGCATTCGCTATCGGTATGAGAATATGTCGAGCAGGGATGGAAACGTCCTGTCTGACAACCAATACATTACACGGCGACTGCTTAACCACCTCGTCGATATTTCTACCAATCAAGGTGCGAGGATCTCGCGATCGTCCGCGCCAACCCATCACCACGAAATCGACTTTACGCTCCTCGACCGTGTGAATGATCCCTTTGGACGGCTGATGGCTCAGGCGCACCAGCGAATGCGCCTGAAGACCCAGCTCACGCGCAACATCTGCAGAACGGTCAATCACGGGGCGGATCTGCTGCAAGACCTGTCGACCACCGCTGAATGGTGTCTGTGGCGCCACAGCGGCAACATGCAGCAGGAGCAATTCACCATCCATGGATTGGACGATCCGCGAAGCGACCTGCAAATTCAGTTCCGCCGTGGCTGGATTGGCAATCGGAACCATGACCCGAAACTGTTCGGCTGGACCCACCCATCTTTCTTCCAGCACAATCGGCGTCACTTCTTTTTCTCTCTCCCGCCGCGAGGCATAGAGGGAATAAATGACAAAACCAGCAGTGATCCAACCAATGACCACAAACCATGCCAGCGCCGAGAAGTGAAACATAAAAATCGCAAGGAATGAAATTAGACCCGTATTTATGATTGGCAAGACCGGATAAAACGGAATCAAGTAGCCGTAATCGAGCTTGTCGCCATACTTTTTTCGGATTGTGACCACCGCGATATTAACCTGCAGAAAGAGAAGCAGGAACATGACGTCGGCCGCGGCTGCCACGTCCTCGATGGGAACAGCCACCGCCATGAGAATGATCAAGGCCCCACTGAATAGCAACGCCATGTGGGGCGTGCGCGTTCGCCAATGAATTTTGGAGAAGAGATCGGGCAGATTGCGGTCTCGTCCCATGGCAAAAGAGACACGAGTGGAAGAAAAAGTAGTGGCGTTCAGTGCACTCATAGTGGAGAGCAGTCCTCCGATGAGTAACAGTGTCGTACCCAGGGGCATAAACTGGCGGGCGGCTTCAGCCAGGCCAAGCTCGGCGTGCTGTCCTAACCACTCCCAGGTAGCTTGCCCTGATTGAGGGTTCACAGCACCCAATGCTGTGAAGGCGACCAGCAGGTAAATGGGAATAACAATCGCTAATGAAAGAAAGATCGCTTTGGGAATGTTCTTCCTTGGGTTTTTCACCTCTTCGCCTGCCTGCACGATAATTTCATAACCCTCAAAAGCGATGAAAGTCAGACCCATCGCCATCAGCACACCGGTCATCCCTTCAGGCGCAAAGGGAGTCAATTTGTCCAAATAGGAAGGATTTCGAAAGATGGCCAGCAGCCCACTGGCAATGAAGATTCCCAGAATAAAAATCTTACCCAGGGTCACCACGTTCCCGACTTTTCCCGTCTCAGAAACTCCTTTGAAATTAATCCCCACAAACAGTAACGCAACCGCCACCGCCAGCACCTTGTGTAAAAGTTCACCGGAGAGACCGAAGGGCGACATGTGGAAATTTCTCAACACCAGCTCAAAGTACGAACCGAATCCCAGGGCATACAAACTTCCGGCCACGGCATGAGCAAACCAACTCATCCATCCGGCTAAGAATGCATTCCAGGCAGGCAGTCCTTCCTTGACCCACAGGTAACCGCCCCCGGCTTCGGGAATGGCTGATCCCAGTTCGGCATACACCATTGCGGTAAAGATGGTGACCACACCGTTGAGGGAAAAAGCCAGGATGAGAGCGGGACCCGCTGTCCCGGCTGCAATACCGGTCAACACAAATATCCCCGCGCCAATCATCGCCCCGACACCGACCATGGTGATGTCAAACAGGCTCAGATCGCGGATCAAACCGACTTTTCCTACTGACCCATGAGGCGGCTTTTCTTGGGGCATTTCTCCTCTTGTGAGCTAATCCGCATTTCTGGGGGGCCGAGTCTCTGTTAACAATCTTTTCATTCAGGTATAGAGGTGGACTGCCGAACGGGCATTTCCCGACGGGCATGCCCTTCATAGATCTGGCGGGGTCGAGCAATCTTTTGCTCGGGATCGTTGAGGCTTTCCTCCCATTGTGCCAACCATCCGGAGGTGCGAGCGATGGCAAACAGGACTGGAAACATGTTTGCGGGGAAACCAATAGCCTGATAAATGGAGCCAGAATAAAAGTCAACATTTGGATAGAGCTTGCGTTCTACAAAATACTCATCTTCGAGGGCAATGCGCTCCAGCTCAAGTGCAACATCCAACAAAGGATTGGAACCGGTGACTTCAAAGACCTCATGGGCCATTCGTTTAATGATCTGGGCTCGAGGGTCGTAATTCTTGTAGACTCGGTGACCAAAGCCCATCAATCGCAGCTCCCCTTTTTTGACACGCTCGATGTGAGCTGCAACCCGGTTCTTGGAGCCGATTTGCCGCAGCATACGCAGGACTGCTTCATTCGCCCCTCCATGTAGTGGTCCGGCCAGCGCTCCAATGGCGGCAGTGGCTGCACTATAGAGATCCGGTTTTGAGCTTCCAGCACTACGCAGCGCGTTGGTGCTGCAATTCTGCTCATGGTCCGCATGAAGCACAAAGAGGACATCCAGCGCCTTTTCAATCACCGGGTGAGGAACATAGGAGGGGTTGTTCATGCTGAACACCATTGTCAAAAAGTTGGCCATGTATGGGAGCTCGTTGCTTGGCTCGACATAGGGCAAGCCCATTCTATGACGATACGCGTAGGCGGCAATGGTGGGCATCTTGGCAAGCAGCCGATAGATTTGCAGGCGCCGATTTTGATGGTCTCTTAGATCTCTCGCTTCAGGATGGTAGGTTGAGAGAGCGGCCACTGTACTCATCAGCATCCCCATCGGGTAGGCCTCATGGGGAAAACTGTCGATGAGCTTCTTGATGTTTTCGTGAACCATCGTGTGGTGGGTGATCTGTGAAGACCACTCCTGGAGTTCTCCCTGATCCGGCAGCTCTCCATGCAAGAGCAAATAAGCCACCTCCGGAAAGCTGCATTCTTCTGCCAACTGCTCTATTGGATAGCCGCGGTAAAGAAGGATTCCCTTCTCCCCATCGACATAAGTGATTTTGCTCCGGCAAGAAGCAGTATTGGTAAAACCCGGATCATAGGCCATCAACCCAAAGTCGTCTTTGGACTCTTTAATCTGGCGCAAATCCATGCTTCGGATGGTGCCGTCACTAATGGGGACTTCATATTGTTTGCCGGTGCGGTTGTCGGTGATGGACAGAGTTTTGCTTGGCATATTTATCCCTCGCAGAGCTGATCTTGAGCAGCAACTCTAGAAACCGCGAACCCCTTGGCTGGAGGGGTTCTGCAGAAAAGTTTAACCGTAATGTTTAGAATATCTCACTATTCCCCGAAACTCAATTGCGTGTTAGTCTTTGCTTGATGGGAAAAGTTCTTCCACTGATTTTTTTCCTCCTCACGGCACACCCTGCTCCGAGAGGCAGCACTCTGCGAGTTCGCGGCAATGGTTTCTCTTTTTCAGTTACCGAGCCTGAAGGTTGGTCGATTGATTTTCAGTCCGCGGCTCAGATTGCCAATTTCGTGATGCACCCTAAAGAGAGCAACTGGAGAGAGGCCAATGTGGTGGCTTTCGCCCGCCTTACCCCCATGGGACCACAGCAATCCCTTAAGACTTTCATGCAAAGAGACCTTCAAGAGTTTCAAGAAAGCTGTCCCTTTTATGAGATTCAGGATGTAAATCTAGACCTGAGGGGACCCCGGAAATTCCTAACCAAAGCTCTCCACTGCCCGGGCGTCCGACATGAGATCGTTGCCGTTACCCAGGTCCCTAGGTTTTTTGTCACGTTCATCCTCTCCTCGAATCATCAGAACGAGCTGCAGAGTGCTCGCTCGTCTTTCCAGGATCTCCTGTCATCTTTTCTATGGTTCAGCTCAAAATCAGAAAAAAAGTAGGGGCCGTGTCTTTAAAATTTAAATTTTGCGCGCAAAATTTAAATTTTAAAGACACGGCCCCTATTTAGCGCCGAACCGATCCGTTCCATGATCTCGGCAATATGGAAATACTGGTTGAGCACGTAAAAATGAATGCCGGCAACGCCATGCTCGAGCAGATCTATCGCTTGAGCAACGGTGTGTTTGATGCCGATCTGGTGGACTTTTTCCTGATCCTCGCCTGCCTCTACCAGCTGCCGATGAAGCTCCTTCGGAATGCCGGCACCGCACATTCCGATAATCCGCTTGATCTGCTGCACGTTCAAGATCGGTAAAAGTCCAGGGACGATAGGTTTCGTGATGCCGATGACCCGACAGCGCTCCACAAATTCATAAAAACAGCGATTGTCATAAAACAGTTGCGTGATGACAACATCTGCGCCCAAATCCACCTTTCGCTTCAGATTTCGAAGGTCGGTTTCAAAATCGGGCGCTTCGATGTGCTTCTCAGGATAGCCCGCCACCGCAATGCCGAATCCTCCGAATCTTTGAATGTGCCCGACCAACTGGTTAGCGTATCGATAACCTCCTTCGGGTGGCCTGAATTCCGTTTCGCCTTTAGGCGGATCTCCACGCAGAGCCACAATGTTTTCGATGTTCTCTCGGCGGATATTCTCTAGCAGCTGATGGATGTCCTCCCGAGTGCTTCCCACGCACGTGAGATGGTGGGCCACTTCTTTTCCATAAGAATTCTTAATCTTGGAAACCAGTTCCAAAGTGCGCTCCCGAGTGCTGCCCAGTGCTCCGTAAGTCACCGTAAGAAAGGAAGGTTGTAAGGAGATCAGTTTAGGGATCCTCTCTTCGAGTTTGGATAAACCCTGCTCGGTCTTGGGAGGAAACAACTCAAAGGATACGACAGGACTAATACTGCCGTAGAAATCACGAAATCTCATCTGGGCCGATGATACTAATTTCTGTCTACATAATTATACATAATAGTAATAAGCTGTTAATAAGCTGTCCCTTTACGGCAGTTGAATTTTCTGTGTATCCTGCAGGGTCCTGATGCGAATTTTGATTTTAGGCGGCGGCGCGGTGGGAGCTTTAGTCGCTCGTCGCCTAATCGGCGAGAAAAATGAAGTTGTGATTGTGGAGAAGGATGAGGAGCGCTGTCTCCACCTTGAAGAAACTCTCGACGCAAAGATCATTCCGGGAAACGCCAGCAGCATTCACACGCTGCAAAGGGCAGGACTGGGCGAGGCCGAGATGCTGATCGCAGTCACCAACAGCGACGAAGCGAATCTCTTAGGCTGTTTGATTGCCGAAGCTTACTCCGACGTCAAGATTAAAGTGGCCCGGCTTCGCACTCATGAAGTAGACGATTGGAGATCGGTCTGTGGCACTAAATTCTTGAATATTGACTTGGTTATCCATCCTGACCGGGAGACAGCCGAACGCATCCTTCGAGTGGTTGCTGTACCTGGAATCTCGGAAATCTTGGAGTTTGCCGAAGGAAAAGTAAAATTGATTGGAATGAACATAACCAATGACAGCTGGGTGGTGGGCAAGAGCATGGCAGAGCTAGACAAAAGCGGTCCTCCAAAGAATTCCCTCATAGCGATGATATTCCGGGGCCATCGCGTCATTATCCCGCGGGGGGATGATCGGCTGTACGCTGGAGATCACGCCTACATCGTGGTCTCGGCTGACGAGACACAGGAACTGTTTAACTTCATGGGAATTCAGGAGGTTGAACGAGTCAAGCGTGTCTTTATTGTGGGTGGAAAGCAGATTGGAATCGAGGTGGCCCTGCAATTAGAAAAGCAAGGTGTTCAGGTCAAGCTTTTTGAACGCGACTTGCACCGCTGTGAGAAAATCTCGACCCTGGTGAAGAGCACCGTCGTGGTTCACGCTGACGGGACCGATCAGCGAACTTTGGTGGAAGAAAACATTGAAGGAATCGACGCTTATTTGGCACTGACAGGAGACGACGAGGACAACATTATTGCTTCACTTCTTTCCAAACGTTTCGGCGCTCGCAAGGCCGGCGCTTTGGTTAACCGACTGGATTTTCTTCCCATGGCTCAACTACTTGGAATCAACTCGATCTTCAGCAGCCGTCTTGTGGTTGTCGATCGAATCCTCCAGTTTGCTCGCAAAGGGCATGTCCTCTCAGTCACGACTTTTCGCCAGGAAGAAGCTGAGGCCATCGAACTGGTCGCTACTCCAGGATCCAAGTTTTTGGGAACCAGACTAAAGAACGTGCACTTGCCCCACGGGGCGATTGTCGGGGCGATCGTCCGTCCTTCCGGAGAGGTCATCATCCCCCGCGGCGACGCCATCATCGAGGCGGGCGACCGGGTCATCTTTTTCTGTCTGGAAACTCTGGTGCCTCAACTTGAGTCGGCATTTTTTGCCGGGGTTCGACGAGTAAAGGCGTGATCCGCTGGCCCAACCTTCTCCAGATTCTGGGGTTTTTTATCCTGGCGCTGGCCCTTAGTACAGGCATTGTCACCCTCTTTGCTTTCATTGCTCAAGATGCCGGGAGAAGCCCACTAACCCTGGCCACACTCACCGCGGGAGGCTTAGGAGCCTTTCTCTGCTTGGCTTTTCGTCCCCCTCCTCACGAATTTACCCATCGTGAAGGACTTCTTCTGGTGATTGCCACGTGGGTGGCTGCCGGTATTGTCGGAGCCTTGCCCTTCTACTTTTCGGACTACTTTCCGAGTTTTACGGACGCCTGTTTTGAATCGATCTCCGGTTTTACCACTACAGGAGCCACGATTCTCGGTGATGTCGAGGCACTGCCCAGGAGTCTGCTTTTGTGGCGTTCCTTGACACACTGGATTGGAGGAATGGGGATCATCTTGCTGGGAATCGCCATACTCCCCCTGATTGGCGTAGGCGGGATGGAACTTTACCGGGCGGAATTCTCGGGAGCTCGATCTGAAAAGCTGACTCCCCGAGTGGCGGAAACAGCGCTGGCACTATGGAAGGTTTATTTGGGCTTCAGCCTGGCCGAATACCTTTGCTTACGATGGGCAGGAATGGATCCCTTTGAAGCCGTTTGCCACACCTTTTCCACCATGGCAACCGGAGGATTTTCCACTCGAAATACAAGCATAGAGGCCTTCGCCAGCCCTACCATCGAGTGCATTATCATATTTTTCATGATCGTGGCGGGCATCAACTTTACACAGCACTATCGCCTTCTGGTGGAACGTCGTCCCAAGCCACTCTTTAGAGATGCTGAAGTTCGATTTTATTTTCTGCTCCTTGCAGCTGTCACCACAGCAGTAGCCCTGACATTGAGCCCAGCTTCTGAGAATTTTGTGGAAGCCGGTCGTCTTGCCCTCTTCCAGGTGGTTTCGATCCTCACCACGACAGGCTTTTCATCCGCCAACTTTGAACTCTGGGCTCCTTTCGCTCAACTGCTGTTGTTGGCATCGATGTTCGCTGGAGGGTGCACCGGTTCGACCGCCGGAGGTTTGAAGATCGCCCGGCTTTATTTGCTCTTTCGTGTCGTGGGAAGAGAATTTCAGCGGATGGTGGAACGACGGGGAATCTTTGCCATTCGATTTAACGCAGAAGCAGTGAGTGAGAATGCCATTCAGAGTCTTCTCAACCTCGTCTATCTGGCTTTCCTGATCAATTTTGCAGCCTGCATGGCGCTGACGGCTCTGGGCGTGGATGTTCTGACCGCAATCGCTGCCGTGGCAGCTTCCATGTTCAATATCGGTCCAGGGTTGGGCAAAGTTGGACCTGCCGAGAATTATGCCCATCTACCCTTCTTGGCCAAGTGGATCCTGGGTTTCTGCATGCTGGCGGGGCGACTGGAGTATTACACCGTGCTGGTTTTATTCACGCGAGCCTTCTGGAGAAAGTAAAACCGGCGCGGATTCGACCTCTTTAATTTTCTTGCGAATATTCTCTTTTTGGATCAGCAGTTGGTCGATTCTGTCGGATTTCGAGTTTGCTCTTTCTTCCTTCTTGATCTCTTCCTGAACCTGACGACTGAGGCGTTCATACTGTTTTCTTCTGAGTGCCTGAACGCTGCTTCTGACAATCTCCTCTGAGAGAGGAAACTCTCGAGAACGCAAGGCCATGCCTTCGATGAGATCTCGATCGGCATCGTCCGTGACCAGCTCTCTCAGACGGACGGCAGTAAGTTCCCTGTTTTCCTCTTTTAATTGAAACACTTTCTGGAAAATCTGTTCTGTCCGCAGGCCCTCAAACAATTCCGGCTCCAGCCGTTCGTAGGCAATAGCTGCCCAGTCCTCGTCCAGTATAGCCGTTAATAAAGTATTTTCAGCCGGCGTGACTCGATCGACAAGGGGGGAAAGCTTGAGCTGAGGTGCCCCTTTGCGTTGGGGCATTCTTCTCATCTCTAACATGATCAAGTTTTCATCGAGTTGGAGGCGAGAAGCGATGCGTGTCAGGTACTCTGCCCGTTCGATCTTGTTGGGGATTTTCACCAGATAGGGCAAAATCTGAGAGACGATCTCCTGCTTTCCCTTGGGACTAAAAGGATCTTTTTGTTCACCAATAAACTCAGAGAGCGCAAAGTCCAGGTAAGGCTGAGAGGCTTTTACTTTTTCCCAGTAGGCGGCACCGCCCTCTCTTCGAACGAAGGTGTCCGGATCTTCTCCACTGGGAAGCTGAAGTACATTGACCCGGAAGCCCTGCTCCAAGAAAAGATCGATCGAGCGCATGGCGGCTGCCGTTCCGGCCGAATCGGGGTCGTAATTGATGACCACGTTGCGAGTGTAACGACCGAGAACTCTCACCTGATTCTCGGTCAGGCTAGTACCCAGAGAAGCAGCAAGGTTGCGAATTTTGAACTGAAAAGGGACGACACAGTCAAAGTAGCCCTCCACCAAGATGGCGAAGTCTCGACGTCGAATCTCATCCCGGGTGACCTCCAGCGGAAAGAGATTGTTGCCCTTTCGATAGAGTGTCGTTTCTGGAGAGTTCAGATACTTAGGGAGGCCTTCCCTTAAGATCCTGCCTCCAAAGGCAATGGGTCTCCCTGAAAGATCGCGGATTGGAAACATAATGCGATTGCGAAATTTGTCGTAGTACCGACCGGAATCTCCCTCTTTCACTAAGCCACACGTCAGAGCCTCCTCGACCGTAAAGCCTTGTTTTCTAAGTTCGTCCAAAAGCCGTTGTCCTGAAGGGGCATAACCAATGGAGAACTGCTTTAACGTCTCAGCGCTAATCTGGCGATCTCTCAGATAGGCCAGTGCTTCATCATTGCTACTTAAACACTGGCGAAAAAACTGAGTGGCAATCTCCATGATCCCCAAGAGCCGTTGGCGGTGTTCACTCTTGACCTCGGCCTTTTTTGAGGACCTTGGGATTGGAATGCCATGCCGCTCAGCCAGATGCTCGACCGACTCAGGGAACGTCAGATTTTCCATCAGCATAATGAACTTGAAAACATCTCCTCCCACTCCACAACCGAAGCACTTGAAGATTCGCTTAGTCTCGCTGACCAGAAAAGAAGGAGTTTTCTCGTGATGAACTGGACACAGTGCGGCGTAATCTTTCCCTTTCTTTTTCAGACGAACGTATCCACTCACCAGATCTACAATGCTAATACTGTTTCGAACTTGATCAATGAATGCGTCGTCGAATCTCATTCGCTACTGTGATTCACTCTCGAAGGGCTACGACTGTCGCCCCTCCCTTCACTCGATGCTCTTCGACATGCGGGTGGTCCTGCAGGAAATCGGACAATGCCGCTCTCAGCTTTCCCGTGCCGAAGCCGTGAATAATTCGCACTTCTCGATGGTTCGAAAGGAACGCGCGATCCAAAAACTTGTCTGCCTTTGTCAAAGCCTCCTCCACCGTGAAGCCGATCAGGTTTAACTCCCTTTTTTCTTCCTCCACGACGTTCAGGGTCACGTTTGCAGGCAATTTGCGGGAAGGCTTTTCTTGCTTAATTCTTTCTAAATAGTCGAGTGGTGTGGCAATCTTCTTTCCTTCTATCTCCATAATGGCTTGGCCAGTCTTCAAATCCACCACCTTACCAGGTTTTCGAAATAAAGAATGGTAAACCCAGTCACCCTTAGAGATCTCGCCAGCGCCGCTGCCGCTGGATTGGGCTTGGGAATTCATTGTGCGCCGGAATGCCTCTTTGAGCAGGGCTTCTTTTCGTTTCATTTCCTGGCGGCTTCGAGCCGCCTCAAAACGATCTTTGATCGATTTGATAAATTGCTGAGTTTCGGTCCTGAAATCGGAAGCCCACTTTTCGATCATTTTCTCGACAGCTTGCTGCCGCTCTTGTTCCTTCCGCTCAAACTGCACTTCTAGGTCTTTTTCTCTTTCCTTTATTGTCTCAATTTCAACAGTTAGCTCTTGGCGCCTCTGAGCCAGCAATTCGAGTTCCTGGCGTAGGCGTTCCAGATAACGCTCGGCCTGGAGGTCTTCTTCAGTGAGTACACTGCGCGCCCGATCGATGATGGCTTTTGACAATCCCAGCTGGTCAGCAATTTCAAGAGCGCTGCTGTCGCCTGCTATTCCCAATTGAAGCCGGTAAGTAGGACGCAGAGACTTGGGATCCAGCTTGACGCTGGCATTTTCCACCCCTGAAGTGGTGGAGGCAAACGCCTTAATAGCCTGGTGATGAGTGGTTGCCACGACCATTGCTTGGCTCTGGCGAAAGAAATCGATGACAGCGATGCCCAGTACCGACCCATACACCGGGTCAGTTCCTGTTCCGAGTTCATCCAGCAGAATCAGGCTGGAGAGATCGAGGACTTCCATTATCTTTTTCATTCTCAAGATATGCGCGGAAAATGTACTGAGCTGCTGGGAGACTGACTGGTGATCTCCGATGTCGGCCAGAATCTGGTGGAAAAAGGGAAGCTCTGCATCCTCGGCACAAACTGGAAGGCCCGATTGAGCCATCACAGACAGCAGGCCGATCGTCTTGAGGGCGACCGTTTTGCCTCCTGCATTGGGCCCACTGATCAGGAGTGCATTTTGATGGGAATCGAGCTGCACAGAAATCGGAACGACTTGCTCCTTTCCCAGACGATCAAGCAGTAAGGGGTGTTTCGCATCTTGAAGCTTGAGAACATTCTTTTTATTGAAACGAGGGATCACACAATCATAGCGTAGAGAAAAGTCTGCGCAGGCAAATAGTGCATCCATTCGTGCCAGCTTCTTGACAAGCTCCTCACATTCATTTCGATGGCTCCTGAGAAGGTTACTGAGTCTTCTTAAGATCTTCTGCAGAATCTCGTCTTCGCGTTTCTGACATTGCAGGCACTTGTTGTTCACAGCAACCACGGTAAAAGGCTCCACGAACAATGTCGCACCGGAGGAAGAGGTTGCGTGGACCACGCCAGGTATCTCACGTTGGTGTTCCACCTTGACGGGGATCACATAACGCCCATTGCGAAGGGTGATGTATGGCTGCGGGATCAAGAACTTGGCCCGTGGACCAGTGAAGTACCCACCCAGGTGTTCCTGGGCCTTTTCACGAAAGCGCGACTGCTTTCGACGCACCGAGGCCAGTTCGGGATCCGCCTTGTCGCACACCTCCCCGGAGGGATCCATGACTCGTTCAATTTCTCTGATGAGTCCATCAACAACAGGAAACAATTCTAGTTCATGAGCCAGCAGGGGCCACTGCTGAACTCGAATTGTTTTTCCAAGGTGCTTCCCAAGCTTCAGGACTTTCAGAAGAACCAGAAAGTCAACTGCTTTCAATATCCTTCCCTGGATACTCAAATCAGTCAAAATCGGCCGCGGATCTTCGAAACCATGGAAAGCAGCACGCCCTTGCTCAAGCACATAACGGCAGCTCTCTTCGACCAGAGCCAGTTTTTCTTCGACATTGCGACGATTCTTTGAGGGCGCCAGGCGGGCGATCTCAGACTTGCCCAAGGGGCTCTGAGCCAGATTTTCAACGAGTTTGAGAACTCTCGGAAAATCGAGCAGCGAAAGGGTTTCTTGATCCATGGGCTCAACTGACAGCTGACAACTGACAGTTGTTAGCTTCTTCTGTGTTACCTCCGCCGATTGATCAAGCTGGCGATGTAGCCGGCACCAAAACCATTGTCGATATTGACTACCGCCACATTCGCCGAGCAGCTGTTGAGCATACCCAGCAAAGCCGCCAAGCCTCCGAAGGAGGCCCCATAGCCCACACTGGTTGGAACGGCGATGATGGGAAGATCGACCAGTCCTCCCACCACGCTGGGAAGAGCGCCTTCCATGCCCGCCACCACGATAGCTACGTTGCAAGATTTCAGGAGCGCTCTTTGACTGAGGATCCTGTGCAATCCGGCCACGCCCACATCGTAGCAGCTACTGACTTGGTTTCCCATGAACTGGGCCGTCACGACTGCTTCCTCGGCTACGGGAATGTCCGCGGTGCCGGCGCTAAAAACGCCGATCTTACCCGGTCCCCCTTGCAAAGGCTCACGGACAACGGTCAGCGCCTGGCAATTGGAATGGTACTGGCAGCATTCATAGCGAGAGCCCAATTCCTGGAAAACCTTTTGATCTGCAGAGGTGATTAGCAGGTTTGGATTTTTACTGAGCAGAGCCTCAGCAATTTCTAGGATTTGCTCACAGGTCTTTCCTCTCCCGAAGATGACTTCGGGAAAGCCGTGACGCAGGACGCGATGGTGGTCAACCTTCGCAAATTCAAGGTCTTCGTAGGGAAGATCGTGGAGCAGTGTAATGACCTGCTCTTCAGCAATCTTCCCTTCTTTGAAATCTTTGAGCACCTTTTTCAGGCGTTCGGGGATCATTGGTGCTCTTGCGCACGGCGCTCCTCTTCGAGAACCGCTCGCCGACTGAGTCTGATCTTGTTTTGGTCGTCAATGTTGAGCACTTTGACCAATATCTTGTCTCCAAGCCGGACCTCACTTCGGATGTCGCAAATGCGACGATCTGCAATTTCGGAAATATGCAGCAACCCTTCCGTACCAGGCAGAATCTCCACAAAGGCTCCAAACTCTACCACTTTTTTAACCTTACCCAGATAGATCTTGCCGATCTCAGCAGTGGCGGCAATTTGTTCGATCAACTCAATTGCCTTCTCGGCGGCCTGACCTTCGGTAGAAGCGATCTTGACCGCTCCGTCATCTTGGATATCAATCTTCACGCCCGTCTCTTCGATGATACTGCGAATAACCTTTCCACCGGGCCCAATGACTTCACCAATTTTAGACACCGGTATGTGAATAGTCGTGATTCGAGGGGCAAAGCTGGAGATGGTAGGACGAGGTTCGGAGATAGTCTCTGCCATCTTGGATAGGATGTGCAAACGGCCCTCCCTGGCCTGCTGCAATACCTGGGACATAATTTCTCTTGTGACACCTCCGATCTTGATGTCCATTTGCAGGGCGGTGATCCCCTTGGCACTGCCAGCCACTTTAAAGTCCATGTCCCCGTAATGATCCTCGAAACCGGCGATGTCAGAGAGAATGACGTAATCGTCGCCTTCTTTGACAAGTCCCATAGCGACCCCGGCTATCGGGGTATGGATGGGGACCCCTGCATCCTGAAGTGCCATCACGCCACCACACACGGTGGCCATAGAAGAAGATCCATTGGACTCGAGAATATCAGAAACCACCCGAATCGTATAAGGAAAGCTCGATTCGTCGGGCAGAATCGGTGAGATAGCTCGTTCTGCCAGGACTCCATGACCGATTTCCCGCCGGCGAGGTCCCCGCAAAAAGGCTACTTCGCCTACGCTGAAAGGCGGAAAGTTGAAATGGAGCATAAACGCCTTGGAAGATTCGCCAGTGATATCATCTAGGCGCTGTACATCTTCACCCGTTCCCAGCGTGACCGTCACCAGCGCCTGGGTTTCGCCTCGGGTAAAAAGGGCCGACCCATGCGTACGAGGAAGGAGGGAAACTTCAGTTCCA
This sequence comes from Acidobacteria bacterium AH-259-G07, assembly GCA_027717925.1. Lineage (GTDB taxonomy): Bacteria > Acidobacteriota > UBA6911 > RPQK01 > JADFOI01 > JALLOL01. The sequence goes on from JALLON010000013.1 coordinate 19,619, forward strand.
ATGGATCGAATCTCGTTAAAGGCTCGTCCATCGGGACGCTTCCCTTCTTCCAGCAGTTCACGACGAAAGATTTTTTCCTTCAGCCGGTCAAAAACGGGACCAGCCTGAGCGTGTTTCTCCTCATCTTCCTCCGGAAACATCTGAATAATTTCTTCCCGGCAGGCCTTCATCTTCAGTTCGCTTGCCAGTTTGCCCGGCGTACGGAGCACATCGAGAATCTTTTCCGTCCCCTTCTCCTCGACCAGTCGCTCCACCTCAGGATCAAAGCTCAGCACCTCCACCGTTCGCTTGGTAATGTTTAAGCGCTCGGCCAATTCTTTGATCTTGTTAATAATCTGACGGATAGCCTCATGTCCAAACTCAAGTGCCTCAACTATTTTTTCTTCTTCGACTTCTCGGCCACGCGCTTCCACCATCACAATTGCTTCTTCTGTCCCCACAACAACCATATTGAGAGTGCTTGGATCTGACTGTGGAAATGCTGGATTGAGAATGAACTCCTCGTCGATCAAGCCCACTCGCACAGCGCCAATCGGGTGGTGAAAGGGTATGTCCGAAAGGTACAATGCAGCCGAGGCTCCGTTGATTGCGATGACGTCCGGATTCATCTCGGGCTCAGCAGACAGAACCATTGCGATCACTTGTGTTTCACAGCGGTAGTGCTGCGGAAACAGAGGACGCAAAGGACGGTCGATCAAACGGCTGGTCAGTATCTCCTTCTCGGTTGGTCTTCCTTCACGTTTAAAAAAACCTCCCGGTATCTTTCCAGCCGCGTACGTATATTCTCGATAGTCACAGGTCATTGGAAAGAAATCAATTTTCTCTTTGGGGCTTTTCTCCGAGCATGCGGTCACCAAGACAGCCGTGTCACCGTAGCGCATCAATGCCGCACCATCAGCCTGTTTTGCGACTTTTCCGATCTCAATGGAGAGCTCCCGCTCACCCAGAGACAGGCTCACTTTCTCACTCATCTAATTCGCTCCCTCCAGTAATGATATCAGTGTAATCTCCCACGATTGCGGGGTTAACATATTTGCGGAGAAGAAGATAGCCAAAGTCTAACATTTCAAAAGAGGATCACGTTGGCAGAGGGGACGAGAATTTGCCGTTAGCAGCAGGGCCTGTTTTTGTTCCCGTGTTCAATCCTATTTGCGGATTCCCAACCGCTCGATCAATTCCTTATAACGGTTGAAATCGCTCCTTTTCAGATAGTCCAATAGACGTCTACGCTGCCCTACCAGCTTTAGCAAGCCGCGGCGAGTGTGATGATCCTTTCGATGGGTTTTCAAGTGTTCCGTCAGGTAGTTTATTCGCTCCGTCAGAATGGCGACCTGTACTTCCGGTGAACCCGTATCTTTGTGGTGCGCTTGGTAGCTTGAGATGATTTCGCTCTTCTGCTCTTTGGTTAAAACCATCGCTGTTCTTCATCCAACTGCAAGAGAAATC
>JALLON010000130.1 GCA_027717925.1 Acidobacteria bacterium AH-259-G07
TCGCTCACTGCTGCGGGACTTGTTCCGTTCGGAGGCGGACTTATCCGTCGACACCAAGGGGGGAGTCTTGACGGTCAGCGTTCATTCGATGGCCAATCCTCGGTCCAATCGAGCGATTGAACATCTGCTCGATGAACTCAATGCTGCCGAGCTCAAATATCCAGGTACCAACCTCAAGCTGGTCTACACCCTCGTGGGCGATGCCCCAGGCTGAAATCGGGCCCACTTCATTTTCCGCACAGATCAGGAGTTCTGAGGCTACGGAACTGAGCACCAGATGGTGGTGAAAGCCGCGCCAGGAGCGACCTTCAAAGTGGTCCAGCCCCAAGTCGTCCTTGCTGCGCTGATAGTATTGTTCGATTTGCCAACGGGAACGGCTCATTTTGAGGCAGGGGGCGCGCTGGGGCGGGCGATGGAGGTGGGCCAGGTAGTAGTGATAAGCCTTCTCTTGCCCTTGCGGCCAGTCGATCACCAACCACAGCTTTTCCAAGTCGCCACCCGCTTTGCGCAGATTATGCCCGAGGTAGACCTCCATCCAGGCCAGTCGCGTGTAGCGGGCTTTGCCGTCGGCGGCCACCCAGCGACAGTTCTTCCACTTTCCGGGCCCCATCGTGGCGGCCAATTCCTCCAGGGTCCGGGCTTTGGGTGCTTCGGGACTGACATGTCGACGCGTCTTCTTCAGCCGGGTTTCCACCGGCTGCGCCCACCCCTTGTGTTTCCCGGGATCCACCTGCAGAAAAAACTCCATTTTTAACTGCCGTAACTGGCTGCGAAACTCGGCATTGTCCCCATAGACAGCGTCGCCCAAGACCGGAGCCGGCTCCACTCCATCGGCTAAGGCTTCCCGGATCAGTGACAGCGCCAGTTCGGGTTTGGTGGCAAAGGACACCTCAGGCGGCACGCCCACAGCGCTGCAGCGAGAAGGATCACGGGTCCAGCTCTCCGGCAAATAGAGGCATCCGGCAATGGGAGCCGCGATTTCACCGTCGCTGACCGTCACCTCCACACTGACTTGGCAGTTGGCCCGCTTGCCCACTGCTCCGCAATACTGCCGAGCCACTCCCACGGAATGTTTCCCCTGCTTTACCCATCCCGTTTCATCCACTATCCAGGCTTGCAGGGGCCCCAGATGGGGAATCACCTCCTGACGGATGGCTCTCCACATCCCGCCTCCTCCCAGGGACTATCCGTCATGAACTGCTGCAGGCCTTGCCCGTCCACTCCCAGACGCTCCGCCATCGGCTCGATCGACTTACGCTGCCCCGGAAGCAGCAGCCCCTCCACGTAACACGTGGCCGCAATCCGCCGTTCACTGCGCCCCACCGTCGCCCCCAGCGGTAGCATGAAATCCTTAAACTCCTCGATACTCTTGCGCCAAAGCTTGTTGTTCCATTCCATGGACTCCTATCATGATACAATCCCCCTGACAAAAAATCCACTTACTTAACAAAGTAATACTAGGGGTAAGCCGGCTGAGCAAGATACAATGAAGCCTGAGCGAGAAGGGTCAAAAGGGAACATGAGAAAACACTCCAACCATAAAATCTACATCCGAATACTTCGACAAATGTCGCCCGAAAGAAGGCTGCTCAAAGCTTTCGAATTGTCTGAGTTTACTCGGCAACTTTTTATTCACGGCTTGCGGAAAAGATTTCCCAATTTGTCCGACGAAGAATTCAACGAACTACTTTTGGAGCGTCTTGGTAAGTGTCACAACAGGAATTATTAAAAAAAGTGATTCAAACACTTGAAGACGCCGGAATCGATTACATGACAACAGGTTCCATCGCCTCAAGCCTGCAAGGCGAACCACGATCTACCCATGGTATCGACCTCGTGGTCGCTATTGAAAAAGCAGCAGTAAGACACTTAGTCGAGGCTTTTGCGCCGCCTGATTTTTACTTGGATGGAGACAGCATTTTTGATGCCATCGACAGGAAGAATATGTTCAACCTCATCGAAGTACAAGAAGGAGACAAAGTTGATTTTTGGATATTAACCGATGAAGCCTTTGATCGATCACGTTTTACACGCCGGTGCCTTGAAGATGTCATGGGAATCCAGATTCAGGTTTCAAGTCCCGAAGATACGATTCTTGCAAAATTAAGATGGGCCAAACTTTCGGGTGGTAGCGAAAAGCATTTCATGGATGCTCTGCGGGTGTATGAAGTGCAATTTGAGAGACTAGACCCTGATTATCTGGAGTATTGGGTAGAAGAGCTAAATATTGGATCAATGTGGAAAAGACTAATCAAGGAGGCGGAGACCCTATAGAAGCTTGACCGTTAGCTCTTCGCGATCCATTTTTCCAACAACCTGACCACGGTTAGGATCAGCCAGGCGAAGACAGCCGTGATCAGTGCAATCTGATAATAGCCACCGCCACAGGCCACTCCGATGGCCCCTACGACCCAGATGGTGGCGGCCGTGGTGATGCCCTCGACCGTTCCCCGAGCTCGAATGATGGTACCCGCACCCAGAAAGCCGATCCCGCCGATCACGCCTTCAATGATTCGTATGGGATCGACTCGGGAATGCGGAAAACTGCTGATGGTGGCTTGGAACAATTCTAGCGTCAGGAGTGTGAAAGCGGCCGCTCCCATTGAGACCATCATATGAGTTCTCAAACCAGCCGGTTTTTTTCCGAGCTTCCCGCTCCCATCCCAAAATCGCCCCGAGCAGGATCGAAAGGAAAATTCGGAACACAATCTCCAGGGTGTGATGAATGTCGCCGATCATTTGAATCTGGAGGCAGCACTTTCGAAGGATTTCTTCAGTTCATTCCAGGCCTTTTCGAAACCCGGTTTCACGTCCTCCCAGGCTTTGTTGCTTGCCTTTTTCAATTCCTTCAGCTTGTCCTTTACCCGCTTCAGTTTGGAGGGCAATTCTTGTGCTTGTTTTTCGTACTCGCTCTTAGCCAGCTTCTCGATCTTTTCCAACAACTCATCGATTTTGGCGCTGAGCTCATTCAACTGAGCCTCCATCTTTTCTTGGTAGGTTTTTTTGTCTTTCATAGCCTTTCCCTCCTCTTAAGCATCGCCCACCCAGCACGAAAATACAAAGCACGAAGGCAGCAAATTGTCAGCTGTCAGTTGAAATCAATCCCCAAAACTAATCCCCAGGTCCCGTGCGGTCAGGATGGTGTCCGAGTCCAGAGGGACGGTTTTCATGCGTCGGGTAGCGTCCTTGAGAGGTACGTACTGTACCCTTGGCGGGTCCAATGCTACCATAACGCCAGATTGGCCATCCTCCAGTGCGCGGACAGCCGCTGCACCGAAGCGCAGCGAGATTAATCGATCGAAGGTCGTCGGGGTGCCCCCGCGAAGCAGATGCCCCAGTACTACTGTGCGAGTGTCTTTGCCAGTAAGTGCGTGAAGTTCCCGGGCTACCCTCTCCCCGATGCCGCCCAAGCGTTCGGCTCGGCCAACTTCCTTTTCGAGAACGGATCGCTCTCCTCCTTTGGGCTTTGCACCTTCAGCTACCACGACAATGGCGTACTTTTGACCTTGTCGTTCGCATTGCGCAATTTTTTGCGCAACCTTTTGCAAGTCATAGGGGATCTCGGGAATTAGAATCGCATCAGCCGTGCCGGAAACTCCTACATCCAGGGCGATCCAACCCGCATAACGCCCCATGACCTCCACCACGATGGTGCGCCGGTGAGACTGGGCGGTTGAATGCAGTCGATCGATGCAAGCCGTTGCAAAAGATATGGCCGTATCAAATCCAAAGGTGATGACCGTTTTATCCAAATCGTTATCAATGGTTTTGGGCACTCCAACAACACGCAGCCCTTTTTGAGACAGGACGTTTGCGATAAAAAGAGAGCCGTCACCGCCCACGGCGATCAGCGCGTCAATTCCGTGCGCCTGGAATAATTGTAAAAGCTCATCCGAACGGTCGACTTCACGGATTTGGCCGTCATCCCCTTTGACGGGATACTTCAATGGGTTTGCTCGGTTGGTGGTTCCTAAGATGGTGCCTCCCAGATGAGTAATTCCATTGACGGTTTCCCGTGTGAGCTCAATCAAGCCCCCGTCGGAATATGCTTGAGGTTTGAGCAGCCCATTGTAGCCTTCACGAATGCCTACACATTTACATCCGCGGTTCAGTGCGGACAGCACGACAGCACGGATCACAGCGTTCAGACCAGGGGCATCACCACCTCCCGTGCTGATTGCAATCATTTTGAGGTTCGAGGCTTTTTTCATGCTTGATCTCCCCGGGCAACGTGGTCCAGAAAAGCACCGTCAGATAAAACCGGTTGAACCATTATAGAGGTGCGATCTTCTCAATGATTTTGCCAGTGTCTTTGTCCTTGAGAATGAGCTTCGTTTTACCATCGGACATTCGCTCTCTCTTAATCAATACGTATCCATCAATTTCGGTCACAGGGGGGCTTATCTTATCTGGGTGCTCGGCCCCTCGCCACACTTCCAGTTCAATCGGTTCCCACCGTTTGGACTCTGCCGATCGGTAGCAGGCATCGATGATGGCATTGACAACGTAACCGTCGTAGAACGTCTCCTTAGGTGCTTTGCCATCATCCAAAGCGTTGAACATGTCAATGAACATGTGCGTATAGCCCAGCTCGTGCACTTCGTCGCCTACCGGGAAAAACCAGCCAGTTTTACCCTCTGCCTTCTCGGCAACGTACTCACTGTGCTCGGCGGCCGTAAACATCTCAAAACCGGTTCGCAGGAAATGGTTAAGGAAGAGAGTTCCCTCTGTGCCGGATACTTCATCACGCAGATCCATGCCGCCGCGGAAAGCCCAGCTCACTTCCAACTGACCAACTGCGCCGCTTTCAAACCTGATCAGAGCGATCCCGTGATCTTCAGCCTCCACCGGATGAACGAGGGTATCGGCCCAGCACATTACTTCCACCGGCCTGTTGTTCTTGCCAACAAAGTTACGAATGATCTCGATACAGTGGCAGCCCATGTCAACGATTGCACCGCCTCCCGCCTGCTCAATGTCCCAGAACCAGGCACTGTGCGGGCCAGGATGGGTTTCGCGAGATCGCACCCATAACACTTTCCCAAGGGCGCCGTTTCTAACAGACTCCAGTGATTTGAGCGTCTTGGGTGGGTAAACCAGATCCTCGAGATAGCCGTGAAAGACACCGGCTATTTCTACCGTGTCCAGCATTCTCTTGGCTTCGGCTGCGTTGCGCCCCAGAGGTTTTGTACACAGGATGGCTTTGCCTGCCTCAGCGGCCATCGTGACAGCTTGCTCGTGTACATGATTGGGCAGACCAATGACGACCGCGTCGGTCTCCGAGTCGTTGATGGCCTCCGCCAGATTAGGGGTCCATCTCGGAATTTTCCACTCTTGGGCGAATTGCTTTGCCCGGTCTTCAGTGCGTGAGTATACAACCTGGACCTGCTCTCGGCCGCGCCGGCCATGCAGCGTCATTGTGTAGAACATACCGATCAGGCCAGTGCCCAACATGGTAATCTTGTGTGCTTGGTTCATTGCCAGTCTCCCCTCCCATAATCAATTTGTTATATTAAGCGATATATCCGAATGTGGCGAATCACGAGTTCGGCCTTTCCCAAGACAAGGAATGAAACAAATGAATCCTGCACTGGCCTATCTTGATGCGGCTCAAGCCATCTTGGAACGTATCCGTGCCACTCAGGTGAAAGCATTGGAACGGGCGGCAGACATCTGCACCCAGTCCATCTCAGAGGGTGGATTAGTGCATCTGTTTGGGACGGGTCATTCCCGCATGCCCGTGGAAGAGATGTTCCCCCGGCATGGTAGTTTCCCTGGCTTTCATCCCATCCTTGAGCTGTCTCTGAGCTATCACCACGCCGAGGGTATGAAGGATCGAGTCGGTCCTGGTTCGACCATTGGCGCTGCCGCGGTAGTCAATGCGCTGAAATGTTTGGTCGCCGATGGGCTGACCCGCCTGGGACAGCCTCCCATGGTGTTGACCAGCAGCTATTTCATCGGGACTGAAGCCTCCAGCAAACAATTCGATGAATGTTACGATGATTACCGGAGGCGGGTTCGGCGCGTCTACGGATGATTGACCGCGTGGGATAAAGTGGCAACCGGGAGAACGCGATGTTCATCGTCATTGGCAGCACAACGGTGGATCTGTTTGTGTCCGGCCTGGAGCGTATGCCGGATTGGGGCGGTGATGAGTTCACCGTCGATAATCTCGCCTTCTGTGATGAGCCCTTGACCATGGTGCCTGGCGGTAATGGCGGCAACAGTGCCTATGTGCTGGCCAAGCTGGGTGCACCAGTTACGCTATGCAGCGCAATCGGACGGGACAAGCTCGGTGATATTGATGGGGCTTGCGAGGCACTTGGTGGTGGAGAATAGGGAACTTTCCTTACCAATACTTCATGGCATCCTCAAATATCCGGGTCAGTTCCTCTTTACCGGCCGGCCGCGGTGACAGTTTGGTGACACGGTGCTGCGGCAAAGTTCCTTCGACGAGGGCAGGGATGTCCTCACTCCTGTATCCGATTGCCGACAGACCGTTGGGCACATCCAGTCGCTGCATGAGTTCAATAATGCAGTCGGCGAGGATCTTGCCGGCGTCGCCGGGGTCGGCGCCGGCGACATCGGCACCCAATACTTCGGCCGCGCGCAGATGCCGCTCGGGGCAGGCCGGGGCGGTGAAGCGAAACACCGCCGGGGCGTTAAGGATCACGGACATACCGTGGGGGACGATCGGGTGGTCCACGTAGTAACCATCGGGCCTGTAATCGCGCACCATGCCGGAGACGGGATATGACATGCCGTGGGGCAGGTGAACGCCGGCGTTGCCGAAGCCCATGCCGGCGTACGAAGCGGCCAACAGCATCATCCCGCGTGCCTCATCATCGCCCGGATCCTCCACCGTGCGCGCCAAATACTGGGCCACCATCTGGAGCGCCTGCAGCGACCAAATGTCGCTGATCGGATTCGAGCCCTGATAGGCAGGACGCAGCAGGGGGCGATCCGGCTTGGGGCGCTGATTGAATGGCAGTACGGTATAAGACTCAACGGCGTGGCTCAGCACGTCCAGGCCGGTACAGGCGGCAACCCGGGATGCCAGCGTCTTGGTGTTGTCCGGGTCGAGCAGGCCGATGGTGGGTTTGAGCCTTCGATGTGCGATACCGGTCTTGGTATGCATCTTGACCAGGTCGAATATCGCGACGCCGGTCGTTTCGCTGCCGGTGCCGGCGGTAGTCGGGATCGCAACTAGAGGCTTGAGCGGGCCTGGTACTGGCTTGCCCTTACCGATGGGGGCGTTGACGTAGTCCAGAAAGTCGGCCGGGTACGTCGCGTACAGGTTGGCCGCCTTGGCTGTGTCCATTGTGGACCCACCGCCCACTGCTACGAACCCAGCGAACGGCTGCGAGCGCGCAAAGTCAATCGCCTCCTTGAACGATTTGTCGGTTGGCTCCACACGCACGCTGTCGAACAAGGCGTATGTGACTTTCTCCTCATCCAGTGCCTGAAGTACGGTAGCCACGGGCGGCAGCTTTGCCAGGTTGGCGTCAGTCAACACCATCACGTGCTTGACGCCCAGGTCGGCGAGGTCCATGCCGATTTCTCGGGTGACCCCCGGGCCGTAGCGGACGCTCGACGTAGCCATCTCGAAGGCGGTATCGTGTGTCATGGCCGATTCTTCGGTGCGTTGGGGCTGTGCCGAAAAGGATCGAACTGCTTGACCTTTTACGTCAGGCCGAGTGACAGATTGCGTCGAAACCAGTTTAAGTTGGAACTAGATCACTGCAAACATATAAAATTGTAACTCTATTTATATCAGTTATTTGTAAAAAATATCTCGAGGATACGATATCTTATGGCACCACTTTTGCAAAGTATTACCACCGTAAGGAGGGCTGTAATGAGTAGCAAAAAGAAAGTTTCCTTGGCTGACTTGGCAATCTTTGTCGC
>JALLON010000131.1 GCA_027717925.1 Acidobacteria bacterium AH-259-G07
GAGCTTCTACTTTTTCAATGATCGGTTCATCCTCGATGGTGACTTCTATCTTCTGCGGAGGCTCCTCTTCGGGAAGCTCGACTTTTCGGTAGCTTGCCTTCCCTTTGCGCGGCATCAGAGACTTGGCCAGGGGGCTCACAGGATGTCTTTCTTCGACTTTTTTGGCTCTCTTCGGTGGTTTCCCGAGCTCTTTGATAGTTTTTCTGGCTTTCGTTGCTGCCGTCTTTGTCCTTTCCTTCTTTTCCTTGGCTTTTTCCAGTTCCTGTTGTTCAAGGTCCAGGATCAGTTGCAGGCGGCGGCGGATTCGATCAGCGATGTCGTGATCCACAGGGGTATCCGGTGACGGGACCCAAACGCCAATCTTTTTGAGTTCCATGATGACCAGCGAATTCTTCATTTCGAATTCGGAGGCCAGCTTGCTAACCTTGATTTGCTCCATTTCTCGTTCTGGGAAACCTTTCTATTCTTAATTCGCGGTGGACTCAGTACCGGGTGAGCCAGAACTAAATGCTTGGGCCGCGGCAATTAGCTTCTCGGCGGTTTTCTTAGCGATTCCAGGAATTGCAGCGAGGTCTTCTGCCGACTTCGAGGCTAGATCTTGAATTGACTTAATGCCTGCTTCGTTCAATCGGGTTTGAGTCTTTTCCCCCACGCCTGCCAAGTTGGAAAGGGGTTCAGGCACCGAGGCAGCAGCGAGCTGCTCCAGTCGTCTCAGTATTTGTTGTTTCTTTTCTTCTTCACTGGTGATATTGATTTCCCAGCCCATCAGCTTGGAAGCGAGGCGAACATTCTGGCCTTTTTTACCGATGGCCAACGAAAGTTGATCTTCCGCAACAATCACTTCCAAGACTTTTTCAATAGGTTCGGCAATCAAAACCTTGGAGATTTTGGCTGGGTTAAGAGCATTAATCGTATATTCAAGGATATCGTCTGAGTATTGAATAATATCGATCTTCTCCCCACGCAGCTCGCGAATAACTGCGTTGATGCGGCTTCCCTTCATGCCGACAGAAGCGCCTACAGGATCGACAGCCACATCGTTACTGGCCACGGCTACTTTGGCGCGTTCGCCCCCCTCTCGCACCGCGTTTTTAATCACAACCGTACCGTCATACACTTCAGGAATTTCTATCTCGAACAGGCGGATCAATAGGCTGGGATCACTTCTCGATACAACGATTTGAGGTCCTTTTGAGAGGCGATGAACCTTGATGATGACTGCTCGAATTCGGTCCCCTAACTTGTATGGCTCATTCTGAGACTGTTCATTGTAGGGCAAAATTGCTTCTGTCCTTCCGATGTCAAGGATGATGTCTCCTCCTTCAATGCGGCGAACAATGCCGTTAACCAGGTGGCCCATCTGCTCGGAAAACTCGCCGAAGATAATCTCGCGTTCCGCTTCACGGACTTTCTGGAAGATAACCTGTTTGGCTGTCTGGGCAGCGATTCGACCCAATTCAACAGTTGGCTTTGGAATTTCAATGTACTCGTCTACTTCAAAAGTCTTATCGACCTTCAGAGCTTCCTTGAGTGACATCTCAGTTGCCTCGTCGGTTACCTCTTCAACAATTCTCTTGACGGCGAAAACATCAATCGTTCCTGTTTCCGGGTCGTAACGGGCCTGCAAGTCCTCGTCGGTTTTGAAATACTTTTTTGCCGCTGCGATCATCGCATCTTCCAGGGCCTCCTGTATGATCTGCGCGTCGATGCCCTTTTCTCGGCTAATCTGTTCAATAGTTTGATTTAAGAGATTCACAATCCTGTCACAGACCTCATTTTTCTTTTCACTGATTATGGATTCAACCGTCTTGGATTCAAATCCATAGCCAGTTTCTTTTAACTCAGAAGTCGAATCTTAAATCCGGTCTTCCTAATCAAACCGATAGACTAGGTTAGCGCTCTTTATCTTGTTAAAAGGAATCTGATACTGTCTTTCATCGCATTCTAATTTTAGAATACCCTCTGAAAAATTCTGGATAAAACCGGTGAACTTTTTCCGACTTTCTACCTTTTCTGTAGTGAGCAAACGGATCTCCTTACCCACGAAGCGTTGGTAGTCCGATTCCTTAAAGAGCGGACGTTCTATGCCAGGGGAAGAAACCTCCAATACGTAGTGGTGCGGAATCAAATCCTCCACATCCAGCAAGACGCTCACGTGTTTGCTGACTTTCGCGCAGTCTTTGAGGTTTACTCCGCCTGGTTTGTCGATATAAATTCTAAGCACCGAAGATGTTCCCTTGGGTTGATATTCAATGTGTACGAGCTCGACTCCTTCCTCCTCAACGACCTCTCTTAGGGCGCGTCCGGCGCGTGCAGCCATATCCATCATATTGACCTCTAAAACAAAAAAGTGGGCGTGAGCCCACTCTATGAATAGAGGGATGTCAAAAGGAGTATATGTGATGGGGTGGTTGAATTCAACTGATGGATCATGACAAAGACACAGAGAACACAGAGTTTTTGACTCTGTGGTTATCTCATCTTGACGGATCCGATCTCATCCAACTCGGCCTTGAGCTGATCACTGGGGCCCGCAACGAGCAGAAGAAAATTTTGGAGGGAAACATATCTCTGGACCACATTCGCAAAATGTTTAGGTGTCACTCGGTTGAGGCGAGTACCGTAATGAGTAATGAAGTTTATGCCTAGATTGTAGAGGTTGGTCTCCAACAATCTGTAAAGGCGAGGAACAGGCTGCTCAAGGGAGGCTGTCAACTCCAGGTGCGCTAGTTGTTTTGCTTCCTCAAACTTTTGGACATCAATGCGGCCGTCTTGGAGATCTTGCACCCAATCTTCGAGCTTTTGAAAATAGGCCATAAGCTGTTGGGCAGGGGCTTGGATCTTAAGTTGCAGATAGCCTGGCATTATGCCAGCTTCCAGTTGAAACGAAGCCTGAATCTGGTTTTCAGAAGCGATCTGATCTGCCCACGCCGGCAAGGAAAGTGTCAAGTATTGTTCTAAAATCTTGAGTGCGTAGTAATCACGAGAGCCCTTTTCAACACTCAGGTTTCCCCAGCGAAATAGGCTGTCCGCGGAAGGAGAATCTATCAATAGAATCCGCTGTCCTTTGGGTGGCTCTGCTTTTCTGAACGTAAAGGGTAAGGGCTTGTTCTTGACCCAGCTTCCCCAGCGACGGCTCAATGCTGTGAAAACACCATCCCGGTCCCCGGAATAATAAAATGCCAGCTGTGCCTGATTAGGCAGAAAGAGCTTTCGATATTGTATCTTGAGGTCTGTGAGATAGAGGTTTCTCAGGGTCTCAGCGGTGCCTTTGACCGAATGTGCGTAAGGATTTGCTTGGAAGAGTTCAGCTAAAAAGAGTTCCTGAGTAAGAACTTGCGGATGTTTGCGTTCTTTTTCGATTTCTTGGACGAGCTGATCGCGAAGACGTTCGAAAGTTTCTTCGAGAAACTTGGGTCGGACAATCATTTCACCCAATAGGCTTAAGACATCAACGACGCGGTCGATTGGAGCACTTCCAAAGAAAAAAATGGCATCCCACTCGACTTCAAAGTGCAGCTCAGCACCGAGTTGTTGCAGATTACGTTGAATCGGAAGACCGCTTTGGTTCTCGGCTTCTTCCAGAATCATCCAAGTCGTGAGGTAAGTCACTCCCCATTTTTCGATCGGATCAAAGGCCGCTCCGTTTTTGATCATTAGAACAAAAGGGGCTCGAGGCTCGCTGCCGGGTAGGAACAGGATCTCCATCCCATTCAGTAACGACTGTTTATAAAATTCGGGCGCTGAGATTTGACCACGGCTCTCGGCCCAAAGAGGGTTTGGGGATATAATCGAAAGCGTGATCAACGCAAACAGGAGAGGACTGACCCGGAATGACATCCCCAGACATTTTAGTAGAAAAAAAAGTGAGTGGGCAAACATCCAGTCAACAAGTTTCTCTATCCAGGAGGTTCAAAAGCACCGTTTGCGAAATGGGCTGACCATCTTAACGCGGGAAGATCATGCCGTTCCGATTGTCTGCACGATGGTCTGGTATCGGGTAGGATCCCGATTCGAAAGGCCCGGTATTACAGGTATTTCTCATTTCCTCGAACACATGATGTTCAAGGGGACTGAACGATATCAAAAGGGAGAAATTGACTGCGTCACGGCGCGTCAGGGGGGGAGTAACAATGCTTTTACGTCAAATGACTACACGGCCTACTACTTTATATTCGCTTCGGACCGCTGGTGGCCGGCCTTGGAGATCGAGGCGGATCGAATGAGAAACAATCTGTTTGATCCCCAAGAGTTCGAGTTAGAGAGAAGGGTCATCCTTGAAGAGTTGAAAATGGAATTAGACAATCCCTGGGGAGCTCTTCGTCAGGCGGTGGAGATCCACTCCTTCGAGACTCATCCTTACAGGTTCCCGGTCATAGGAATTTATGAGGATTTGCTGTCCATAACGCCCGAGCAGATGATCGAGCATTATCACCGTTTTTACTCCCCCACCAATGCCACTCTCGTTCTGGTGGGGGACTTCCACACAGAAGAAGTGCTGCAACGAGTGGAACAACTCTTTGGTCATCTGCCCCAGGGGGAGGTTCCGTCGCCCGTCACGGTCTTAGAACGCCGGCGAACAACTCAAATTAGGCTGGAACTAAAAAGGCCCACGCACATCCCCAGAATGTTCATTGCTTTTCCGGCGCCTTCGGTTCGACAGAAGGAGCATTATGCGCTTCATATCCTGGACAAAATATTGTCCGAAGGAAAGCTTTCACGCCTTTATCGCAGGTTGATCGAAGGGGAGCGAGTGGCTTCACTAGTGACCACGGAGTTCTTTGAAACCTATGACCCTTATCTTTTCTTCATCCGTGTCGCACTTCACCAAGGGATGGATCTGGGGAGAGTGGAAGCCTTAATCTTCGATGAGATAGCCAGGCTCGGCCAAACGATGGTCTCAGAAAGGGAACTGAGACGGGCAAAAAACCAGTGCCTTACCCAGTTGCTGAGCAGCTTTGAAACAACACTCGATCAAGCGATCCAACTTGGACTAATGGAAACTCACGAGCGCTACCAGTACTGGTCTGATTACGCTCAGCAGATCAATCAGCTCACTGCCGAGGAGATTCGAGGGGTGGCGGAGGAATACTGGACTCCTGAACAGGCGACTGTCGGAATCTTATCCAATGAAATCGGTGAAGAGGAAAAAGGTTCGCTATAGAAGGCACTGCCTGGAGAATGATCTCCTTCTTCTGCTTTCCGAAAACCACCGGCTGCCCCTGGTTTCCATCAGCGCTTTTGTCCTAGCCGGCTTGGATCAGAACCCGCCTGACCGGCCCGGCATAGCAGCCCTCACTTCACGTCTGCTTGATGAGGGAACACAGAACCACGAAGCCCATGAAATTGCTGAAATTATTGAAGGCTCTGGGGGATGCCTGACGACCTTCAGTGAACGGGAATTAAGCGGGATATCTTTGTTCACCAGGTCAGAAGATCTGCACACAGCGTTAGAACTATTGCGAGAAATGCTTGTCTGCCCCATCTTCCCAGAAGATCGTTTCAAGCTGGAGAATGAAAAAGTACTCAGCCGACTTCAAGCCATGGATGATGACCCTCAAGTTGTTGCCGCCAACCGCTTCAATCGCTGGATCTACCAGGGGAGTCCATTGCAGTACCCCATCCTGGGGACTCAAGAAAGCGTCCATCAGCTGCAGGTCAGTGAGCTCAAGGAATTTCATCTTCAAAAATATGCTCCGCAGAATACCATTCTGGTGATTGTGGGTGCGATCGACGGGGATGATGCTCTTGCGCACGTTGCAGAGCAATTCTCAGATTGGCGAAATCCCGGGTTTTATCGAAGGGAGATCTCAGGCTTCCGCCGACAAACAGAACCTTCTTTGGATGAGTACTTTATGGACAAAGAACAAATTACAATTTTTCTAGGTCACCTGGGAGTAACAAGAGACAGTCCCGATTATCACACTCTGCAGGTGATGGATGTTATTTTGGGCAGTGGTCCCGGTTTCACCAGCCGGATTCCCAGGAAACTTCGCGATGAGCAAGGTCTTGCCTATAGCACCTATAGTGACATTTCAGGCTCTAGTGGAATTTATCCAGGATGTTTTGTGGCCTTTGTCAGTACCTCGCCTGAAAATCAGCAGAAAGCCTTGGATGGTCTACTGTTCGAGATAGAGAATCTGGTTGAGAACGGAGTCACCTGCGAGGAATTGGCTGCCGCGCAGGATTTTCTCACCGGGAATTTTGTTTTCGAATTCCAGTCCAATGTGAGCGTCGCTCGCTTCCTCCTCGCAACCGAACTGTTTGGACTAGGGGAGGATTATCCCGAGCAGTACCCACAGATCATTCGGGCCATCGACTGCGACGATGTCAGCCGGGTTGCCCGTCGATATTTGGATACGCTAAACTACACGACAGTGGTCGTTGGACCGATTCATGACGACAAACCGCACAACCGATCGAAGCTGCCACCGCCACCAAGCGGTCAAACAAGAGACACGAGCAGCAATTAAAAGGGCAGCGTGGGAATTGCTGTCAGCCGTATGCATTTTGTTGCTCGCGATCAGCTTGAGTTGCAGCCGAAAGCCTCGACCTCCCCTGCCCACGGATACCTCGTCACAACCTCCGCCTTCGACAGCTCCTACAAAGCCTGCAGTGCCTGCAGTGCCCGCTCCGGAGTTGGAAGTGCTCATCGAACCCCCCGTGATCCGCCAAGGAGACTCCGCCTTACTGAGATGGGAGGCCCAAAATGCGGACCACGTGCTAATTAGTCACAACATCGGAGTGGTTGAAACTTCGGGAAGAATCAAGTTTTTTCCTGATGAGACAACCACTTACGAAGTGATTGCAGAGGGTCCGGGCGGAAGGATTGCGAAAGCAGTCACCGTGGATGTCCTGCAGGATAAAACACCGCGGATCTCGGCGGAGGATTTGCCAAGCAGATCTTTGGGTGAACAATTTAGTTACTTTGTCAAGCCTGTGTTTTTCGCCTATAACAGTGCACAGTTAAGTGAAGAGGCACGGCTGAGGCTGGACGGGAACATTCGGTGGCTCACGCGACTGGAAAATCGAGGGATCAGGTTTCTTATCGAAGGGCATTGTGACGAACGGGGTACAGAGGAGTACAATTTGGCGCTTGGAGATAAGCGGGCACAGACGGTAATGGCCTACTTGGTCAGGCACGGGATTGACGCTTCGCGCATGGCTACCCTTTCCCTTGGAGAAGAACGTCCCTTCGATCCACGTCCAATGGAAGAAGCTTGGGCTCTCAACCGAAGAGCCCATTTTGTCTTGGTTAAAAAACAGTAGAACAGCGAAAGAGCAAAAGAACAAAAGATTCCCCTGACAGCTGACATCTGACAACTGATAACTGACCACCCCCACCCTTGTTAGTCTGTCAGCTGTCAGTTCTCAGTTCTCAGTTTGTTCTTTTGCTCTACTCTGTTTGACTATGTTTGAAGCGCAGGAAAAGCAAGGACCCCGATCTCCGATTTTCTGGAAGATTCTTGTCGTTTCCGTCTTCCTATTTGTGGGTTTGGTAGTCCTGTTGGTGTTCACGTTGGAGCCGGGGGCAAAGAACAAGGTTGAGCTCACCGGAGTCCTGCGTGGCGGGGATCCTGACTATCAATGGTACGGAAAGTACGTCAAGCTGAAAAATCCTCAGATCAAGATGACCAGGAACTTCGCCGGTAACCGGATGGTCATTTTTTCAGGCATTATCGAAAATAACGGAGAAAAGACGCTCGACGCCGTTGAGGTGGAGCTGAACTTCTTTAACTATGATCAACTTGTCCTGAAAACCACCCGAACTCCCATCCGTCCGGGACCAGGCACTTACACGCCTCCGATCGAACCACTGGAGC
>JALLON010000132.1 GCA_027717925.1 Acidobacteria bacterium AH-259-G07
AATTGGGAGAGAAGTCTCTTGTATGTCCTGCTGTTCTTCTTGAACTTGCTCAACCGCTTTTTGATCTTTGTCGCCTCCGCCTCCAATGCACCAATCTCGTTGATGCGCCTTAAAACCTTCCTTCGCCGCTTTCCAAGAATCTCATCCGTTCGCTCGTCCTTGTTAAATGCCAGGAGGTTCTTGATGTTCAACTCGTCCTTTTTGAGGTTCTCGCCATATTTGAGGATCTCTGCGACCACGACCGGAGAATGGGACAAAGCTTTAAGAACGGTTCTTTGCCCTTTTTCGATTCTCTTGGCAATCTCAACCTCTCCCTGTCGAGTCAAAAGAGGGACCGTTCCCATTTCTCTCAAATAGATCCGAACAGGATCACTGGTCTTCTCCAGGCTCTGCGCTGTAAGCTCGGGTCCCTCATCCTCGTCATTCTCTCCCGTTTTGGGGCGGATTTTTTGTTTGATAGCCTCTAGTTGTTGTTCGAAATTGATGACTTCGATCCCCGCATCGCCAAAAAGATAGACGATATTGTCCAGATCCTCCGAAGAATGAATATCATTCAGAAGTATCTCCTTCATCTCGTCGAAGAGCAGATAACCTTTTTCTTTGCCGAGATTAATCAATTCTCTGAGGCCGTCGTACTTGTCTTCCATCGTCAGTTGTACTACCAGGTTCGTCTTTGGCCCCTTCGGCCTTGAGGTGGACGGCTGGTCCGCTCGTGAGCCCTATCAACTCTGATCGTACGGTTTTCCAAAATCTTACCGTTCAGTACCGAGATCGCTTCGTCCGGATCTTGTTCGTCTGCCAGCTCGACAAAGCCAAAGCCACGGGTTCTGCCTGTATTAAAATCACGGGGGATGTTGACATTCTGCACTTCGATGCCGAATTCGCGAATAAACGTCTCCAGCACACTCTCAGTCACACTGAAGTTGAGATTGCCGACAAAAATCTTGCTCATCGAGATAACTCCTCAGAGCTGCTGCACACAGCGGCGGCTCTTAACTGGGCTCGTGCAACCTGGTTGATCGTCTCGGGAAACCAGCCGAGGTGGGGCCGACTTGAGCGAGCGGATCAAAAGAAGGCTAGCACCGCAATAAAAAAACTAACGGCACAAATAGTAACACCAGGAGAGCAAGAAGTTCAATGCTCCTTTGAGATTGGCCGGAGCCGGTCAGATCGTTTCACGGAAATACACGGTCATGGGGACGGTACGTGGTCGCCATGCCAGGGGAAAGCCAGCGCCGGAGGGTTTATATAGCGGCGCATATAAATAGTCAGTGCTGCACCCGCGCCTGGAGCCAGCCGGACATGGAAAAATCTGTGATTCACAGGGATCCGCTTTCGACCGATTTCCACACGCAAGCATTGGTGTTCTCCATACGCTCCAGTTTGTACGATAAGATCACGTGCTTCCACCTGATTGACGTTGACGAGGGTAAGACGAACCATCTCGTCGTTCATTTCTGTCACGAGCGCCGCCACGTCCGCAGGGACTCCAGCACGATTCTCAACTGGATCAAAATAGCGTAGCCGGGTATGTGCGACCCAGATTCTCCCGTGCAGATATCCTCCCAGCATTAATTTGGCCAGCTCGTGGGTTGCCGCCGGATTAAACCCCATGGCCCAATCAGCCAGCCTTGTATCGGGTGTGGTCGGGTCGCTGCGCATTCCTTCTATCCGTCTTCTTATAAAGGAAAGTTCAGCGCGAAGGGCTTGCTGGGGATAATCGGGATTTTTTCCCTCAAGGAAGGTAATCCATCCTGTCATGGGAATACGCTCCAGATCTTTCCGATCCATAGACCACATGTAGATGTCAATCAATTCAGGGACAAAGAGGTCTGTTGTCCAATTGTACCAGCCTGGGTTCCCGGTCTTTCGTTCCTTCCAGGTCAACTCACCATTAACCATTTTGAAGATGGGTGGCCCCGTTTTCGGACTTTTTACCCCGTAATTGTGCGGAACCATTACCTTTCCCTCAACAATCTTCTTTTGTGCGTAGATGTTATCCATCTGCCGACGCAAAACGTCCACATAGGCTTGGTCACCCGATACCATCAAGGCATTTCCAAACCCGGGCCACATCCCTTTTGCAAACATATTCCGGTGGGCGACTACTTGATGCTCAGGCGACCAAGGTGAGAAGTCCCACCCGTAAGTACCACCGAACCAATTGCCATCGGTTTCACCACCGATGCTGCCGTCCAGACCAATATTGGAAGGAATATTGCCGCCATTCTTTTCGACTCGTTCTTTCCAGGCATCAACGTATTCAAGCAGCCAGTTTTTGTATTTCTCTTCATTTGAAAGGGCATAGGCATTCAAGGCCAGCTGGGTGGCAAGCAAATTGAGCGGATGGTCCCCGGCGCTGTGCAGGTACTCGGCGCAGTGGGCGAGCATCTCCGGGTAAGTCTCCTCCGCGTCCAGCATCTCCCTTCTGCCGGCGGCGCTGTGGACAATATGAAATCTCCCCCGAAACGGGTCGCCCACCCAGTCATAACGCGTCGCCCTCCTGAGCATCGGCCCCTTGCTGCCATTCCATATGCTGCGGATGATTTTTTGCTCCGGATCATAATTGGGTGCCTGGGGATCTTCATTCATGTAAAAGCCTGCGAAACGGCGCATCCTAGTCTGAAACCGGACATCAGCCGGGTCGGACAGTCCCTGATTCATAAAACCCTGCATCCCTTCCCCATTGTGATGCCAGTCCGACATCGGCATGAACTCCTTATAGTAGGCACCGTCTTTGGCAATGTCCGTTTTCTCGGTTTTCAGCTCCTTGTACTGGAGAAGATGCCCTTCAAGGGCCTTCTTGAACAATTCCAGGACAGAATCCGACGCGCCCAGCATGTGCAGCAGCGTCCAATTAGCATAAGTTTCAATGGCATCATCTGTGCCATCCAGGGTCCCCCACCGAGGTGTGTGGAGTAAGTAACCTCGCTCGTCGTTATAGGTGGCAAAGAACTCCTCGACCGCTGCCAAATTGGCGCGCAGCAGCTCCCTTTCCAAAAGTGCCCAGTCGGGAGGGGACATTGGGGTTACGATCTCGATGTGAGTCTGTGCACGAGCCAAGCTACACACCGCGAACAGTAATGAACAAACAAGCAAAGAAACACCACGCATATGCATCACCTCCTCCGATACAGAATCACACAAGATTATAAAGGGACTTCGGCACCGATAAAAATTATTGTATCCTTCGAAGGACGTTCATGAAGCGGCGTTCCTCAACCGGAGCGGACTGCACAGAAAAAGATGGCGCAGTTCTCAGGTCTTAGGGGGGCGGGACCAGGAGGAGAATTGACCGCTATCCTGGGCGGCTGTGAGATTGATCTCCGTGAAGCCTCCATCTCCGAGGGCGCGGCCGTTTTGGACGCTTTTGCTTTGTGTGGAGGGATTGAGCATTTTCTGGTTTCAAGCCATGATTCCTCCATCGATGGTGAGTGCTGCTCCGGTAATCCATTCCGAATCAGAGCACGCCAAAAATAAGGCCGCTTTTGCCACATCCCGTGGAGTACCCAGCCGTTTAAGAAGGATCTGTTCAGCAGCATCGAACACCGCTTTTTCAGGCTTGGGAAAGGCCTGGGCAGAATTCCAAAGCAAGGGCGTATCAACAGGTCCCGGGCAAAGGATGTTGATCCGAATGGATGGACTGTAATCGATGGCAACTTGCTTAACCAGGGGAAGCAGTGCTCCCTTTGAGGCACAGTACGCAGCGTGGTTCGGAAATCCCTTGTAAGCGGAAATTGAGCCATTGATCACAACAGTGCCGCCCTCCCTTTTCTGCATCTCCGGAATCCCGAGTCGAAGAAGATAGAACACCGAGTGGAGGTTCGCAGCAATGGTCGTGTGCCAGGTCTCCAAAGAAACGTCAGTCACCGAACCGAGCCCAAGTATTCCTGCGTTGGCTACCAGAACATCCACACCACCGAACGCTTCTACGGCCGTTCTCACCAGCTGCTCGTTGGCTTCGTAGGTTTCGATATCCCCGGCCACGAACTCAACCTGACCTCCTGCGGATCGCATCTCACGAACGACCGCTCCGCCGCGCTCTTTGTCACGGCCTCCAATGACTACGCTAGCTCCTTCTTCAGCAAAGAGCGCTGCAATAGCTTTACCCATTCCACTGGTGCCCCCTGTTACTATTGCCACCTTTCCATCAAGTTTTCCCCGCATATGCATCACCTCCTCCAATGCAGAATCGCACATGATTATAAAGGGACTTCACACTATAATTGCAGCGCATGAAGAAGATCACTCTCTGGAGTTTCAACTTCATCCTGATTTACTCGTGTAGTGTCCTGGGTGCGGGGCGGGTGTGGCACGCGGTGTTGCTGGAGATTGAAGGGCCGCACACCAGTGAGGCGGCAACGCCGAATCCCTTCACCGATTATCGTCTCGACGTGATCTTCGAGCAAGGAGCCCGTCACTTTGCTGTGCCAGGCTTCTATGCGGCCGATGGCGGGGCTCGCAACACTTCAGCCCAAGAGGGCAATCGATGGCGGGTATTCTTCGTGCCCGATGAACCAGGTGTCTGGAGCTACCGGGTTTCCTTCCGGACAGGGAAAACCATTGCCATCAGCGACGATCCAAAAGCCGGCAGGCCCGCCGCTGGAAACGGGATAGTGGGAATGTTCAAGATTGAAGAAGCAAGCGCCGGCCGGCAGCCGCAGGTGGAAGGACGAACCATCAATGATGCAAGGCAGCGAGGTATGCTGCGCTATGTAGGGAAGCGATACCTGCAGTTTGCCGGTACTGGTGAGTATTTCATCAAGGCGGGAGCAGACAGCCCGGAGAACTTCCTGGCCTACGCAGAATTCGACGGCACCTATTCCATCAAAGCCCCCGGCGGACCGCGCAGCGGTGAAGCCGCTCTCAGTCAGCTGCACACGTACTCGCCGCACTTACCAGACAGCCGATCTGGAGACCCCCTGTGGGGAAGCAACAGCGACCGAGGCCAGGGCATTCTAGGTGCCCTGAACTACCTGGCTTCCGAAGGTATGAACAGTGTCTACTTTCTCACCATGAACATCGCCGGCGACGGGCAGGACGTCTGGCCCTGGATCAGCCACACGGAACGCTTTCGTTTCGACTGCTCCAAGCTCGATCAATGGGAGGCTGTCTTCACGCACATGGACAAGCTCGGCCTAATGCTGCACGTTGTGCTGACGGAAACGGAAAACGAAAGCCTGTTTGAGGTGGAGGAGGGCGCGACCAACTTTGCCCAGCGGCGCAAATTATACTACCGCGAGATGGTGGCACGATTTGCCCACCACAATATGCTGGTGTGGAACATCGGCGAGGAGAACGGCTGGGACGACCGGAAAAAGGAGTCGACCGGCCAATCGGGCCGAGCCAACAGCCATGAGCAGCGCAAGGCCTTCGCCGAGTACATCCGCAGGCTCGACCCCTACGACCACCCCATTGTCGTGCACACGCTGCCCGGGCGGTACGACGAGATTTACACTCCGCTTCTCGGTCACGCAAGCTATGAGGGTCCGTCCTTACAGATGGGCAAGATGCGGGAAACGCACGAGGAAACGAAGAAATGGGTAAGCCGCTCGCTTGAGGCCGGTCGGCCATGGCATGTCTGCCTCGATGAGATCGGCCCGGCGCATACCGGGGTGAAACCCGACGCCGACGATCCGAGGCACGATGACGTAAGACGCTGGGCGCTGTGGGGAAACCTGATGGCAGGGGGAGCTGGCGTCGAGTGGTATTTCGGCTACAAGTACCCCCACAATGATCTGAATTGCGACGATTGGAGAAGCCGCCAAAGGATGTGGGAGCAAACGCGATACGCTTTGCAGTTCTTTCAAAGACATCTTCCGTTCCAAGAGATGAAGCCGAGTGACGAATTGGTAAACAAGGACAACGCATGGTGTCTTGCCAAGCCGGGGCATGTTTATGCCGTCTATCTCGGTGCCGGGGGAACAACCAAGCTGCGGCTGCCGAAAGCGGATTACAGGTTGTCCTGGTATAACCCGAGAACCGGGGAAGATCTCAGCGGCGAAGACGGCTTTCAGATGTCCCCGCCCGGCTATGTCACGCTGACACCCCCGAAGGAACTCGAAAAGGATTGGGTGGCCTTGCTCAAACTGGCCGGCGATCCACCGGCACAGACTCCCAGTCCACCCCGGTGAGATCAGCCATGAACGATGGCAGGTGAGGCAGGAAATATGAGCGGGTTAAGAGGGAAATCTTCTTTCCGGCTGTGGCTGGTTGTCTTGTCGTTTGTGACGGTGCAGGCGGCCGGCCCACAAGGGCACTGGCCTTCCTTTCGCGGCCCCGGCGCAAACGGTCTCGCCGAAGGATATCCCACAGCCAGTACATGGAACCTGGAGACGTCAGAAAACGTCGAGTGGAAGACGCCAATTCCCGGCCTGGGGCACTCTAGTCCCATCGTTTGGGGCGACCGAATTTTTGTCACCACGGCTGTGAGCAGCCAGAAAAATCCCAAGCTCAAGGTCGGCCTGTATGGCGACATCCGACCTGTCGATGAGGACACAATCCACAGTTGGCGCCTGTACTGCCTGGATAAGCACACAGGTCAGATCCTGTGGGAGCGGGTAGCTCACGAAGGGGTACCTAGAATCAAACGGCATCCTAAGTCCACCCACGCCAACGCCACACCCGTGACTGACGGCAAACGTGTGGTCGCGTTTTTCGGCTCCGAAGGTCTCTACTGCTACGACATGAAAGGAACACTGCTGTGGAAGAAAGATCTCGGTCTGCTCGATTCGGGTTACTACCTTGTGCCTTCGGCGCAGTGGGGATGGGCCAGTTCACCGATCATCCACAACAACAAGCTGATTGTCCAGTGTGACGTCCAAAAGAATTCATTTATTGCCGGGTTTGACATCAGGGACGGCCGTGAGATTTGGAGGACACCTCGCAGCGACGTACCCACCTGGAGTAGCCCCACAGTTCATGGGGGTGCTCGGCGCACCCAGGTCATCGTCAACGGGTACAGGCACATTGGGGGTTACGACATCCAAACAGGCCAGGAATTGTGGCGACTTACGGGAGGTGGTGACATTCCGGTGCCCACACCAGTGGTAGCTGATGGTCTGATTTTTATCACCAACGCCCATGGCGCGATGGCACCCATTTACGCAATCCGCGTGAGGGCAAGGGGCGACATTTCGCTTCAAGGCGATGCCAGCTCAGACGAATATATCGCCTGGAGCCAAAAGCGTGGAGGAGCCTACATGCAGACGCCCCTGGTCCGTGGTGAATATCTGTACAGCTGTCGAAACAACGGTGTGTTGAGCTGTTACCAGGCAAAAACGGGTGAGCGCCTCTACCAAAAGCGCCTCGGTAAAGGGGGTGGCTTCACCGCCTCACCCGTCAGTGCTGACGGGAAAATCTATTTCAGCAGCGAAGATGGCGATATTTACGTGATCAAGGCTGGGCCGGAATTTGAACTCCTCGCCGTCAATTCGATGGGCGAAATCTGTATGGCCACACCCGCAATATCGGAAGGGACACTGTTTGTCCGTACACAGCGTCACCTGGTCGCAATCGCCGACCAAGCTGCTCCCGGCTCAAATTGATCTCTGCTTCCAGCGGCCGCGGCGGATG
>JALLON010000133.1 GCA_027717925.1 Acidobacteria bacterium AH-259-G07
CCTCACGAAATCGTTTTCTTTAATCCCCCGCGAAACACCACTGTGGAAATGGGCCCCCTGAGGCTAGCATTCCTTCTGGACATCAGCGGCAGTACGTTTGAAACTCGAGCGCAAGAGATTACGGCCGCAACGACTTTTTTGGAAAATGTGCATGATTTCACGAAAGTGGGAGTTTTTGGTTTTACGGATAAACTGATCCTTTTTCAAGATTTTACCTCCATTCGATCCCTGGCCCACAAGGCACTAACCGAAGCTCACAAGCACCTCGGGCGAACGGCGATCTATGGCTCCTTAAACACGCTGATCTCTCAAATTAACAGTCGTTCCGGCGAGGCAGTAGGCAATGTGATTATTGTGATCTCCGATGGAATGGACGATGCTTATAAGAGATCCGCTCAGACCCTTGCTCTGGCCCGCACAAGTAATGTCGTCATTTACACAATCCTAGTTCCCTCGGCGGCCCAGCTTTACATCGCTCCCTCCCCAGCCCTGCGCCAGTCTGCCGCCTCCTCTGCATCGGCGAAAGATGATCGAGAAGCGCAGGAAGAGGCTTTTGCCAACTTGTCTATCCGAACCGGTGGGAAACATTTCAGCGGATTCGAAGCCATTCTGAATTTTGACGAGGTCATGGCTCAAATCAATGACGATATCTTTGGAAATCTTTACTCCATTGGATACTATACGGATGATCCCTACCGGGATAAACGAGAGCGCAACATTCGCGTCCAGATACAATATCCGGATGCATTTATTCCCGCGCGATTCGAGAATCTCCCCGAACGACTGACAGCCAAGAAAAAGTTCATTGCCGCACTTTTTGACAATGAGGCGATTGCACGACTCCCCGAGAACTTGCACAGCACCTTCCACGAAATCGGTGCCGAGATGGACCTGCTGACTCCCAAGCGCCAAGGGGGCCAACTCGGACTTCCCTTTCGGATAAAAATCAGTCCCTACAGTCTGCGTGCTACGGACAAAGGCGGTATTCGAACACAGTTCGGGATCATTGGCCTGTTGTTAGATCAGGAAGGAAACGAGGTGGTGCGGCTTCGAGAGATTTTCCGTGTCAGGCTTGATGCTAAACAGATCCGCGAAGGCCGCGGGATCATTTATACAAACAAACTTTTTGCTCCCCCGGGCATCTACGCGTTCAAAGTCGCCTTGTTGGAGATTCCAACCTGGAAGATGACGGCATTTGAAAATGTGGTGAGGATTACAGACCGGTAGCAGGAGTCAGGAGTCAGATCAAAAGTTGGATCTTTGAATCGATGATTGTACGGGCGAGTTCTGCAACCTTCCTCTGACTGCCCTTACAAGTCTTCATTTTTCAGATACTGGAACTCTACGTCCAAACAAGGAGCTCCTCAAACCTTCTCCTGGGTCTCTTCCCGCCCTGAACTCCTGGCTCCTGGCTCCTGACTCCTGACTCCTGACTCCTGACTCCTGACTCCTGACTCCTGACTCCTGACTCCTGTCTCCTGTCTCCTGTCTCCTGTCTCCTCACTTCAACAACAGCTTGGCAATCGTCGCCAGCTGCATGTTCGAGGTTCCTTCGTAAATTTTGCCGATCTTGGCATCGCGAAAGTATTTCTCGACCGGATAATCCTTGGTATAGCCGTAACCGCCGTAGATCTCAATGACCTGGGAAGTCACGCGTTCCGCTGCAAGGGAGCTGAAATACTTGGCCATGGCGGCTTGTTTAATGAAATCTTTCCCAGCATCTTTCAACCGGGCGGCGTTGTAGACTAACAATCTGGCAGCTTCCAATTCGGTCGCCATTTCGGCAAGAGGGAACTGGACTCCCTGAAAGTTTGAAATGGGCTGGCCAAACGCCTGGCGTTCCTTGGCATACTCGATCGCATATTCCAATGCTCCTCTAGCCAGACCGACCATTTGGGCCCCAACGCCAATTCGGCCTTCATTGAGGGTCTCGATGGCCACTTTGTATCCTTTGCCAACTTCTCCCAGCACATTGGACTGTGGAACCTGGCAGTTTTCCAGAATCAGCTCACAAGTGGAGGACGCTCGAATGCCCAATTTGTCCTCTTTTTTTCCAACAGAAAAACCTTGAAAATCACGCTCAACCAGAAATGCCGTGATCCCTTTGTAAGTCTTTTCAGGAGCCGCGTTGGCAAAGACGATGAAGAGTGAGGCTTCCAATCCGTTTGTGGTCCACAGCTTCTGACCGTTTAGGACAAATTTGCCTTTCTGTGCCTCGGCCCGGGTTCGCAGCGAGAAGGCATCACTTCCTGAACCGGCTTCCGAAAGGGCATAGGCCCCCACCCATTCAGAAGCCAAACGGGGTAAATAGCGTTTCTTCTGATCCTCCGATCCCCAGTGAAGAATCGCATTGTTGACCAGGGTGTTCTGCACGTCCACAATGACCCCCGCGGAGGCATCGATTCGACTTAGCTCTTCGACGGCCAGAATTGACATAAAGAAGTTTGATCCTGCGCCGCCAAGAGACTCGGGGATCTCGATTCCCATTAATCCGAGCTGGAAAAATTTCTCAATGATTTCCGAATCGAACTTCCCTTCTTCATCCATACTGGCCACATGAGGACGAATCCTTTCCTGTGCGAAGCCGGCTACAGTCTCCTGAAATAGCTTTTCTTCTTCGGAAAGTTCCGTGAGGGGAAATCTTCGTTCTTCAACCAACGCCATGACTGGCATGCTCCTTTGAAGTCAATTGCTTCGTTATCATACACTGGGGCCTTGGTCCACTAAACCTTTATAACTCTCGAACGAGTAATGAGGGCAACGACATGGTCAGAATTTTAAGAAAACGAGGAGAGCTTCCTGAGGTGATCCGCGAAATTACGCGCACTTATGAAGACACCAAACTGCGTCTTCACCACCTTCAGGAACCGCCTCTCCCAAACGAGGATGTGATTATCAAGATCTTGAGTAAGCTGCGCACTGTCTTATTCCCCGGATATTTCGGGAAAGAATACGTCAGCAAGAGCGGCATCGAGTTTTACGTTGGTGAGTTGATGTACGAGGTTTACGAACAGCTCAGCAACGAAATCTACAAAGCCTTCCGTCAAAACTGCGAGCACGAGGTGAATGGGGACTGCGAAGCCTGCCAGGAAAAATCGGAAGAGGTCTGTCTGAAGTTTGTGCGCACCATTTCAGGCTTAAGAGAATTACTAGCTCTGGACGTGGAAGCTGCGATGGATGGAGATCCGGCTGCCAAGTGTTATGATGAGATCATCTTCAGCTATCCTGGGATGTTTGCCATCACCGTCTACCGGATCGCCCATGAACTGCACCGCCTGGGCGTCCCTCTGATCCCACGAATCATGACAGAATATGCTCACCGCACGAGCGGGATTGATATCCACCCCGGCGCCCAAATTGGTCGGCGCTTTTTTATCGACCATGGGACCGGCGTGGTTATTGGTGAGACAACGGAGATTGGCTCTAACGTTAGGATCTACCAGGGAGTGACCCTGGGAGCATTGAGTTTTCCAAAGGAGGGGGTTTGGACGATGCGCGATAAAAAGAGACACCCCACCCTGGAAGACAACGTTGTCGTGTATTCGGGTGCGACGATCCTGGGGGGCGATACCGTTATTGGAAAAGATTCCGTCATTGGCGGAAACGTGTGGATTGTCAGCAGTGTGCCCCCCCGATCCAAGGTCATGATCGAAATCCCCAAGCTGCGGATCAGAATGAACGAGTGAGGGGATAAGGGGTCAGACCCCTTATCGGGCGGCTCTTTCTTATCATGCATCGAACTATCTTCCATGTTGACATGGATGCCTTCTATGCCTCGGTAGAGCAGCGAGACCACCCAGCATACGGCGGTAAGCCCGTGATTGTTGGAGCCGATCCCAAAGGTGGTCAAGGACGAGGAGTGGTGGCCGCCTGCTCTTATGAGGCACGGAAGTTCGGAATTCACTCCGCCATGCCCATCAGTAAAGCGTTTCAATTGTGTCCGAAGGGGATTTATTTGCGTCCCAACTTCAAGAAGTACACTGAGGTCAGCCGGGAGATCCGGACCATCTTTCACTGCTTCACCGACCTGATCGAACCTCTCAGTATTGACGAGGCCTTTCTGGACATGTGCCACGCGGTTCAGGATGAAAAAACAGCTCTTCAGGTCGCCCAGTCGCTTAAACACAGAATCTTCCAAGAGCAGCAGCTCACTTCTTCCATCGGAATTGCGCCCAGCAAGTTCGTTGCCAAGATCGCCTCAGACTTGAAAAAACCAAATGGATTAGTTTTGGTCTGCTCCGATGAGGTTCAGAGCTTTCTCGATCCCCTTCCTATTTCACGCCTCTGGGGTGTGGGACCGAAGACGGCAGCAAGACTGTCAGAGATGGGAATCAAGACAATCCTGCAACTTCGCCATTTTGACAAGCTGGATCTAGTGCAGCGCTTTGGAAAGCTCGGGGAACACCTGTGGAAGCTGTCCAATGGCATTGACAACCGGCCGGTTGTGGAAGATCGGGAGCCTAAATCGATCGGGCATGAAACGACTTTTTCTGAAGACGTCCTGGACAACCACGTTCTGGAACAAACCCTGGAGCGCCTCAGCAAGAGTGTCTCTGAGCGGCTGCGTAAGCGAGAACTTTCGGCAAAGACCGTGAATCTTAAACTTCGCTATTCAGATTTCACCACCATTACCCGCCAAACCACTTTACGTGAACCACTTGAGAGTGCGTCAGACATTTACTCGGTTGCCCAAAGACTGCTGCGGAGATTCCGTGATCCGAGTCGAAAGATCCGCCTTATTGGGGTTTCCGTTTCTTCTCTGGAATCGGCTCTCAGCCTTGCTTTCCCCCGCCAGATGAAGTTGTTCGAATAAAAGTAAGAGATTCGGCTGTCAACACTTCTTTCCGCACCAGAGGCACTTACCGTCTCTGTCCGCTCTCTCTTTCCAGATAACTCACGATTAGCTCAGCAAAGCGCCTGAAGTGGTCTAAATTTTGTTTGAGATTTTCAAATAACAACTTCCGATCGATAGTATCGTATTGATGAACCAGCCGATTCCTTAAACCCAGCAGTGGAAGGAGTCCTTGAGCAAAGTCCTGCGGCAGCACGTCTCTACTTCCAAGTATCTCCAACACGCTGCGGTAATCCTTGGGCTTTCCGAGCCCCTTTGCCGCAATAATATGATTTCCGATATCGATGACGGTTTCGATACAGACCTGCAGGCAACGTTCTGCAATTAATTGCTGGTCGGTCTGTTCCAGGAATTCTTGTAAAGACATTTCCCGGGTGGCGTTGAGCCGGTTGGCATAATCACGTAATTTGCTGAGGCGATAGTCAATGATTTCTCGGTCAACCAAAAAACTCGCCCTCTCGAATGGCCTTGACCATAATCCGGTGAAACTCGTCTCGTAAAAAAGCCGTATCCTGGTAGTCGTTGACGGCCGCATATTCGAAGTGGATCCGGTCTTGTTCGCTTCGGCAATAAATTAGCTTGCCCTTTTCGATGACCTTGAAGCGAAACTCTGGTGACGTCTCATCGAGGATGGCAATGTCGAGCCGGTCGTCCGGAAAGAATTGAGAGCAAGTCCGGAAAAGCCTAAGATAAAGGTCTCCGATATCGCCCTTACCCCGTGGCTTCACAACAAAGGCAAGATCCAGGTCGCTTAAGTCGCTCGGGTTATCCGAGGTCACAAAGGAGCCATGAAGGTAGGCCAATCTTACTGGAACCTCTCCGAGGGCCTGAACCAGGGCCGGCAGCTTACGCGTCACCTCTTGCGCCCTTAGTGGTTTAGAAACAGGTGTATGCCGGATCATCAACCTATCATAACATGGAGGAGTCAGAAAGCTGCCGCCTCTCCCCATTTTTGAGTCTTCTTGCATGCCAGGTGCGGATAGTTCAGCTATAATCGAGAGGACATCCATGAGGCGACGCGAATTTCTTAAAAAGACAGGAATCGTGTCTGCGGCTGTGACTATGTCACGTTTCGGCCTGACAGCGCAGCCCGAGCGTCGTCCACCGAATATCATCTTCATTATGGCCGACGACCTCGGCTATGGACATCTCGGTTGTTACGGGCAGAAGCTTATTCAGACGCCGAACATTGACCGGCTGGCAGCCGATGGGATGCGTTTTACACAGGTATATGCGGGGTGCACGGTCTGTGCGCCGTCGCGCAGTGTGTTGATGACCGGGTTGCACATGGGGCACACGCCTGTACGCGGGAACAGCGGTGGCATCCCACTGAGAGAAGAGGACCTGACCGTGGCTGAGGTGCTCAAGCAGGCTGGTTATGCCACCGGGTGCTTTGGCAAGTGGGGTTTGGGTGAGGCCGGGACCAGTGGTGTCGCCACCCGCCAGGGACTTGACGAGTTTTTCGGATACCTCCATCAAATCCATGCCCACTTTTACTACCCTGAATATCTCTGGAAGAACGATACGAAATGGCCTCTTCCCGGCAACGCTGGCGGAGGCCGTCTACCCGGCAACGCTCTGGGGAAACGAGACCAGTATGCGCCCGACGAAATCATCAAGCACGCCTTGACGTTCATCCGTGCCAACAGCGACCGCCCGTTTTTCTGCTATCTGCCCACAACGATCCCCCATGTCGAGCTGGTCGTGCCGGAGGAATCGCTCCAGCTCTATCAAGGTAAGTTTGAGGAGAAGCCATGTGACGACGCAAGGCCTGGTTATGTTGACCCACGAGAGCCGAAGGCTACGCTGGCCGCCATGATCACGCATATGGACAAGCATGTTGGCCAAGTTATGGCGCTATTGAAGGAATTGTGCATCGACGAGGAGACCATCGTCTTCTTCACTTCCGACAACGGTGCTCAGGGAGGCTATTGCACCTACGCGGATTTTTTTAATGCGACTGGTCCACTGCGGGGGTACAAGGGAAGTATGTATGAGGGTGGTCTCCGCGTGCCGATGGTCGCGCGCTGGCCCGGGAAAATTGCCGCTGGCCAAGTGAACGATCATGTGTGGTATTTCGCCGATATCATGCCCACGCTGGCCGAGCTGGCCGAAGTGAAGCCTCCCGAGGGGATCGATGGTATTTCGGTCCTGCCCACATTATTGGGCGAGAACCAGGTCGGGCGCAAGCAGGAGAGGCACGAATTCCTCTATTGGGAGTACGGCTCCAGGCAGCGTTTCCGCCAAGCGGTCCGTATGGGCGACTGGAAAGCCGTGCGGTCGCAGCCCGGTGCGCCACTGGAGCTGTACAATTTGAGAAAAGACATCGGTGAAAAGAAAAACGTGGCGGCACAGCAGCCGGGCATTCTGGCCAAAATTGTGACCTATCTGAAGACCTGCCGCACCGATCCGTTCCCACAGATCGAGCCGGAAAAAATCAAGGGCCAAAGGTATCGCTAACCCATTGTGCCTGCGCCCTCCTGCGCTTCTGAATTCGCCACATATGGTAGCATATACTTATGATCAAAACGACCGTATACCTGGAAGAGGAAACGGCTGTGGCACTGCGGCAGCTAGCTGCGGCCCGACGACAGTCCCAAGCCGCGCTGATTCGTGAGGCGCTGAAAGAATTTACCTACAAAGTGCCTCGCACTGTAGCCAAGGGCATTGGAGGACATCACAGCGGACGCTCTGACGTTTCCGAGCGT
>JALLON010000134.1 GCA_027717925.1 Acidobacteria bacterium AH-259-G07
GCATGGAGCAGGGAAATAGGAATAGCCGCGAAGTCATCTCTGACTGTTGGGCCTGCGACATAAAAGTGGGGTAAATCATGGCACGCGAGCCTCCCAATAATCTTCAAGGCGTCCGGACTGGTGGATACAGCGGAGGGTGATAATAGCATTGGCACCGCGGAGCGACCACTCCATACCGGATTGTTTGAGCCGTTGGCCGATGATGGTCTTGCATCCGGCCTCCACTACGCCGGAGCCCACAAAGAGGCCCTGCCGGCGAAAGTCGGCGTAACGCATGCGCTCCTTGTTTTTCTCTAGATAATTGATCTCAGCTTCTGCTTTCTTGCAGCTTTCCGGATCTTGGGGAAGTCTCTGACGCGCTTGGTGGGCGATTTTTTCGATGTTTCCATAGTCCAGCTCTGTCCACCAGCGCAGACGGTATCGCACCACCTCCTTTTCCTGGTGAAAGAGGATCTTGCATAGGTCCGAGACATGTTCTCGGGCGTGGTAGAGATCGATAATCAGGGTGGCTTCGGGGAAGTGGAACTCACCCAGGTTTCTGATCCACTGCGCTCCATCGCCGAGCACGACGACCCGCTCGGCCCGGGCCAAGCCCCGGCGCAGTGCTTCCCCATAAAGGCGCCAGCCAAAGGCTTCAGCCGGTTCGATGGCTCCGACGAAGCTCGTCGAGTCGGGATCCCTCAGCGGGAAGCCCTTTTCGTCCTGGGCGCTTTGGGTGAAAATACAGCCCAGTTTCACTTCCCGGGTACGGGCGGATCCATCCGCTTGTTTGCCCGGGCGCCCTTGCAGTTCACTGCGGGTCATGGGTATCCCCGTGCCGTCGGCACAGATGTACAGCAGCGGAAAGGTCTTTTCCTCGGGCCTCACAGACTCTGCTTGTGCTTGCAGGATCTGTTGACGCTCGCAGCGCGACCAGGCTTCCATATCTTGACCGATTCCTTCAGCCACCCGTTCCACATCCTTGGCACTCACCTTAATCCCAGCGTAGATCTTCAAATCCTGGCACCCCTCTTTAAAGGTGCAGCGACTTCCCGCTCGCCCCATCATCCGGCGCACTCCTGGGGAGCGCCCGGTCCCCACGATATCCAACTCCTCGTCCCCAGGATAGCGGCTCTTGCCGCAATTCGGACATTGAAACCTCGAGCGGGAGTAGCTGAGCGAGCCCAGCATCGTCAGAAGCTCTTTTTTTCTCACCCCCCGACTTTCCATGCGCCTCCCACACTCGCACTCCAGCGCCACCTTTCGCCGGCCCGAACCAATCCCTTCCAGCAATCCGGCCAAAGCCTTGGCACCAGCACAGAGGACCGCTACCCGTAAGGCACTTTCCCAGGCCTCCAGATCCACTTGTCGAGCCTGAGCGGCCTTGTGCAAAATCCGTCTTACTTCCTGATCTTGCTCGA
Organism: Acidobacteria bacterium AH-259-G07; assembly: GCA_027717925.1. Classification (GTDB taxonomy): domain Bacteria; phylum Acidobacteriota; class UBA6911; order RPQK01; family JADFOI01; genus JALLOL01. The sequence continues at coordinate 1,401 of JALLON010000134.1, forward strand.
TCGCCACCTGCGTCGTTTTTTTTTCGGCTCCTGCTCGTCGGCCTGCCGTTCCAACTCCCCCAGTTTTTGGGTTAATTCTTCGAATTCCTTACACAGTGCCACAAACCGCTTGTGCTCGGCCACCTCTTTTCGGGCCTCTTTCAATTCGGCGCCTGAGCTCAAGCGTCGGCTTACTGTCTTTCCCCCCTCGTGTCGAGAGAACACGTAGTAGGGCCCTCGCCGCACGGGCTCCTCTTTTCCTTGCACGTGTCCTTTCAGATACTGTTCGTTGATGGTGCCGTGTCTCAAGGAGCGGATGGAACGCAACTCCTCCAGAATGGCATTTCGCCGGGCCTCCACTTTTTCGATAGTGCTCATAACGGTTTCCCCTATTATAGATGTTATTTGTAGATATTAATCTACAAAAATAGGGTGATAAAAAAAGGCCACCCGGCGCAAACCCACTTTTATGACGCAGGCCCCTGACTGTTAGCCAATTTTAGTCAAGACCGTTATAATGAAACAATCAAGATGTCTCAAGTAACACCGGATCGGCTTCCAAGTTTTCACATTATGGCCAAGCCCATTGGCCCCATTTGCAACCTCGATTGCAAGTACTGTTTTTATCTGGAGAAAGAGAACCTGTATCCGGGGGAGTCCAACTGGGCCATGGGCGCCGAGACCCTGGAATCTTACATTCGCCAATACATCGAAGCTCAAGACGTGCCTGCGATCAGCTTTGCCTGGCAGGGAGGCGAGCCCACCCTGCTGGGAGTAGACTTTTTTCGCAAAGTAGTGGAGCTGGAGAAGAAGTACGCCAATGGCAAATGTATCGAAAACGCTTTTCAGACTAACGGCGTGCTCTTAGATGATGACTGGTGCGAATTTCTCGCCAAAAATAAGTTTCTCATCGGGCTTTCCATTGATGGTCCGCGTGAATTTCATGACCACTATCGAGTCGACAAAGGAGGCGGAGCCACCTTTGGCCGTGTCATGCGCGGGGCCCGCTACCTGAAAAAGCATCAGGTGGAGTTCAATACGCTGACCGTCGTCCAGAGGCATAACTCCTATTATCCTTTACAGGTCTATCGGTTTCTCAAAGAGATCGGCAGCGGTTTTATGCAGTTTATTCCCATCGTTGAACGCATTGCCGAGAAACCTAACCGAGAGGGACTGGTTCTGATCTCCCCCGGTTCTGAAGAGCGGGCTCGAGTGTCGGAATGGTCGGTGGAGGCGGATCAGTACGGGAGGTTTCTCTGCGCCATTTTTGACGAATGGGTTCGCAAGGACGTCGGTCGCTACTATGTGCAGATTTTTGATGTGGCGCTCGCGTCCTGGTCAGGAATGGACCAAAGTCTTTGCGTGTTTCGCGAGACCTGCGGCTCCGCCCTGGCCATCGAGCACAACGGAGACCTGTACTCCTGCGACCATTTCGTCTATCCGGAAAACAAACTGGGCAACATTTTGGAAAATCCCCTGGAATCGATGGTCAATTCAGTGCAGCAGAGAAAATTCGGGCAGGACAAACACGATACTCTTCCTCGTTACTGCCGCCAGTGTGACGTGCGCTTTGCCTGCAACGGTGAATGCCCCAAGCATCGCTTCATCCGCACGCCGGACGGAGAGGAGGGCTTGAATTACCTGTGCGCTGGTTACAAGATTTTTTTCCACCACATCGACTCCCACATGAGGTTTATGGCTGAGGAACTCCGTCAGAGAAGACCTCCCGCCAACGTGATGGCTTGGGCACGCCTGCGGGATCTGCGGGCGCAAGGAAAAAGACGTCCGGGTCGAAATGACCTCTGCATTTGCGGCAGTGGTAAGAAATACAAGAGGTGCTGCGGCCGCTCATGAAATCTTTATCTCTTCCTGCGCCAGATCCCCACTTTCCTGGTTATTCTGTTGCATTGTGCGCAACAAAACGATAAGTTATTCTCATGGCAACGACTGTAACACTTAGCTCCCAAATGGTGAATGAGGTCAAAGCCTTGACGGGTGCGCGTACCAAGACGGAAGCCGTTCGCGACGCTTTGTCCGAGTATATTCGGGCGCGCAGGCGACAGGAACTTCTCGGATTAGCCGGCAAAGTGGCTTTCCGGCTCACCAACAAGCAGATTGAAGGTCTTGAAAGCGAATGAGCCATTGATCCTGGCCGATACATCGTGCTGGGTTGAGTATTTTCATCCCCAGGGATCTGAAAAAGCCAAGCGACTCCTGATGAAGATAATCGAAGAGGATCGCGCGGCGATTTGTGGGCCAGTGATTTGCGAAGTCCTCCGAGGTGCAACTCAATCCGAGGTAAAGCGACTACGGCAGGTCTTCTCCGGAGTGCACTATTTGGCTCAACAGGACGAAGAATGGAAACACGTTGAAGAGCTGGCCTTGAAACTGCAGCGGCGAGGATCTCAGCCACCCCTCTTAGATCTTCTGATCGCAGCCATAGCTTGGCGACACAACGCAACTCTCTCTCACTTTGGGGATAAGCATTTTGAGGCTATATGCAGAATCTTGCCGGTGAGGGTCGTAAACTTAAAGGGGGTCAGAGCGTGAATTTCCAAGTTTTCTTCCGTTCTGTGGGTCTTGAGGGTTCGAAAATTGGAAATTCACGCTCTGACCCCCTTAGTCCCCTGCAATGGCTTTCAGTTGGCGCTGAATAAATTCTTCCGCACGCCGATTCTCATCTTCGGGAGAACAAATCTGTCTCAGGTGTCGTTCCAGCTCTTTGAAAATCTGCGGCCGCTTTTGGGCCAGGTTTTCGAGTTCTTCCGGGTCACTCTCCAGATTAAATAATTGGTGAGGTGCTGCAGCGTAATAAATCAATTTCCAATTTCCTTTCCGAACCAAGTAAGCACTGGCTCGTGTGCCGTGGCCATGGTACTCGGAAAAGATGACTCGCCCTGGGTCATTTACAGGAATATCCTGCAAAGGCACTCCCGTCCAGTTTGAGGGTCGTTCGGCTCCCACGGCTTTAAAAAGAGCGGCCTGAAGGTCATGCTGATCAACGGGAGTCTTCACCCGCCTCCCCGGCTCAAATCCGGGACCAGCCACAATTAGCGGGACTCTGACGGAGTCTTCATAGAGACTGCACTTCCACCACATGCCGAACTTTCCGAGCATTTCGCCATGATCTGTAGTGTAAGCAATGATGGTGTTTTTAATGAGTGCCGCCTTTTCCAGCATGTCGAGCAGTCTGCCCAACTGGCGGTCGGCGTAGGTCACACAGCCCAGGTAGCCTCTTCGAAGCCCGCGGATCTGGGACTCCGTGAATTGCTCCGTTTCAAAGTGGGCCCGTAAATCGCGAGCGTAGGGATGATTTGCCGATTCTTCTTTTGGACCATGGCGGGGGAGGTCGCCCCACTTCGAATACAGTTCCCAGAGTTCCTCGCTCACGTAGTGAGGAAAGTGCGGCTTGCTGATATTGACCTCCAGCGTCCAGGGTTCATCCAGCGTAGGTGCCGTTTTCTCTAACCAATCCAAAGCGCTCTGGATACGCCGATTGTCTCCCTGAAACGGATTTTCCTTCACCCCATAACCGTTGGCCCGTTCAGCCGCTCCCTCACGGATGGTCAGGGGATTGCGAGAAATGTTTAGGTCTCCCGGCTGTTTCCGGTCTCCAGCGAGAATCATCTCCGAGAATCCCAGGGTCGAGGCCTGGTTGTAAACGTCCAACTTGCCTACATGGACGGTATGGACGCCTTGCGAACTTAAGACGCTTCCATAATTGGGATAGTCAAACTGAAATACATTGCAGTTATTGTAGGTCTGAATCTGGTGAACACGTCTCCCCGAAAGATAGGCGGAACGAGACGGCATACAAAGTGGAGAAGGGCAGTAAGCGTTTTCAAACACAGTCCCCCGCCGGGCGAGTCGAGCCATGTTGGGGGTGACGGCGGCGGGGTGCTCCTGGATCGAACTAACCAGGGGATTATGTTCGTCGGATTTCAGAACCAAGATGTTAAACGGCCCTTCATCCGAGTTGCTGGACGTGGTGCGGCAGGCAACGGCACTGGCTGCGCCCAGAGCCGCAGTTTGCAGGAACTGTCTGCGATCTAAAGAGTTCAACAGAAGCTTTCTCCCCTCTCCTTTGGGTATCAGCCCAAAAAGATGATCTCCTTCAGTAGGGGCGAGCCGGTGGCTCGCCCGCACTGTTCATCCTGTGCCGAATCTCGGGTTCGGGCGGACCACCGGCCCGCCCCTACCATTTGGGTGACACACCCAACGTGTCTCTTTTGCATTAAGTCTATAAGCACTTTTAGTTCTATAATGGCAAGGATTCTTTAATTCGGGACCAGCATTGTCAAGATAATATCTCGCATGTCGCGATCTGGATCGACAAGAGGCATGAAGAGGAAATTTCCATTACTTCTGGTTTTTCTTTCTTTCATTGCTTCTTGCCTCATAGTCACTCCGAACGTGCCCGCTTTTCTTGGTAAGGGTCGTTGGGTTCTGGATCAACGGGGTCAAGCGGTTGCACCGCCGATCCCAGGGGGACGGATGATGGGTTTGCAGACCTCGGGTCTGAGCTATGATGGTAAGTTTTTGTGGTCGGTGGGCGATCAGCGCAGTAATTTCCCGGGAAACGTCTTTCATGTTGACCCAAAAACTGCTCGGCTTGTTGCGGATCCCATACGTTTGGAAGTCACTCCTGGAACACAGGGAGAAGTTCCAGAACGTTTGCTTACAGCTAATCCGGATCTCGAAGGGCTGTGCCTCAAGCCGGGTGACCCGCTAACCTTGTACATTACCGTCGAAACCGATGGACTTCGCATTTTAGAGTGTCGTTACCAGCCTTCCCGCAATACTGTATCCATCCTTCGAGTCTTAAGCGCAGTTTTTGTTGTTGATCCAATCGAGGGTGACCGGAATGCGCGCTTTGAGGGAGTCGCTGCTGATGGTGAAACTCTTTATGTGGCCTACGAAAAAGATGGAGGGGGGCACCCGCATGTTTACTATGGCACCCTCCCGATGGATACAACCGAGCTGAAGTTGCAGGAGCTTCCCGTTCCCTTCTCAAGACTTCCTCCGCGCCCGCAGAAGGGGGGTGTGAATGTTAACGGGCTCGATCTTTTACTGGGCGAGACCCGGATGCTGGTCATGATAGCGCGTGACCAGGAACGGCTATTGTTTTACGAGTTGAAAACCGGACAATTGTCCTATGTGGATCTGGACTTTCGGGATCCGGCCGGGCGTGAGATCTACTGGACCTCCCCGGAAGCAGTCGCTGTCGACTCGCTGGAAGATCGTCTTTGGGTAATCAACGACCCGGATTCGCGTCGAAGTAACTATCGTCTGCGAGATGAAACCGTGCCCAGCGGAAACTACAAAGCAATGGTTCCTCTTCTTTTTGAGTTTCGTCTCAGCCAAATTCTGGCAGCCCGTATCCCGGTGAGATTTTGAATTGGGGGCCTCAAGACCCCCTATCAAGGTCTGACCGCATCTTCGCCGGCTTCCCAGTCTTCGAGGCGCAAGCCCACAATACGAGAGAACTCTCTTGTGTTGTGCGTCACGAGCGTGAGGTCGTAGGGGCGAGCCGTCGCTGTAATCATGAGGTCATTGGGTCCGATCGTTGTGCCAGAGCCGGCTAGGTCAGCACGAATCAGCCCGTAATGCTCAGCACAGAGGTCGTCAAACGGGATGCTGACAAAGGGCTCAAAGAAGCGTTTGAGCAACTCCAAATTCTCAGCCACGCGTGAACTTCGTCGGGCTCCGTAAAGCAACTCAGCCTTGACGACGGAGCACAGCCGGATTTCGGATGGATCGTGTTGGCGCAGCCGTCCGACGAGCAGCTGGGAAGTGTTGTTGAGGATGCGCATGCAGGCGTTGGTATCGAGAAGGTACATCTACAGCTCGTCACGGACTTCAAATTCGCCCTGCGGCGCGCGCTCCAGCGGTTCTGCCTTCCAGGCTCCAACAACCTTCTCAAAGAAGCCGTCGGGCCACCCGATGGTAACTTCACGTTGGATGATTTCCGCAAGGTATCGCGAGACACTGAGTCCTCGAGCCCTCGCTTCGTCGCGGATTCTCACGGCGATCTCCCGGGGTACGTATAAATTAAGTTGCGGCATGGACTAGAGTATAGCAC
>JALLON010000135.1 GCA_027717925.1 Acidobacteria bacterium AH-259-G07
TCCGATTCGGGACAGCACGCCCCCGATGGCTGGATCCTTATCTGGGCCGACCCCGCAGTGGCAAACGGGTGGTCAAGAAGAAAATCGCCTTTTGGAGTAGGCAACAATCATATAAACTGATATAAGTTATTTAATGAATGGCCTGAGGTTAATGGATGGCCTCAGGCTGGAAGCGGATTCAGAGACACATGATAGGTTTGGATCGCACTCTCGGAGCCATTGTTGAGCACGCGGGGCGGCTAAAAGAGGTGCGTAAAGCGGAGTTGCAGTTTGGGGATTGGGTAGTGGTAACGACCGCCAATTCCACTTACTCGATCCGCGTGCTGGAGGACGGCCTCTATTCTGTCTCTGGTGGGTGGTTTGATCTTAAAGGCTTGTCGCCATTGAGGATAACCATTACCGGATGTACCTGGGGTGGCAGTGCGATCAAGTTGGACATCGTGGCAGCTTGCGGCCTGCACCTGGAGTTCGGCAACCAGGTCGTTACCAGCCCTATCCGGAAGATTAAAGTCCTTCGCTTCGGGGCAAAGTACATGAATAACTGACCTTCATCGCTCATAACTGCACTCGCCTTGTCCAGAAATCAATACCAAATCTTGACACCTTCTGATCTAAAACTCTAAGACGACCTGTCAGCGACTCGCGGCCCTGGTCCTGCTGCTTGTCAATAAGGTCACGAAAATTGCTCGTCTGGCCATCAAATCCCAAGTTTCAGGCGAAAGGCTGGCCGAAGGCTCAAGGCTCACGTATGATTTTCTTCAAGGAGGAATAATGAACGGCAATCCAGTTTTCACAATTACTGCTCTTCTGGTTTTATTTGTTTCGGTAACGTTCGCTGGTCCGCAGGAATTGGACCAGCCGAGGACATACACTGTGGCTCGATCTTCGAGCTATCGTGTTGACGGGGGCAATGCCGACAGGGTCGAAGTTCCACCTAAAGGGAGCTACACGGCAGCAGAACTGAGCGGGGCCGGGCGAATTGTGCATATGTGGTTTACCATTGCCACAGACGAACCGAATTATCTGCGCACCACCAAAATCAAGATTTACTGGGATCGCAAGCGGGAACCGGCGGTAGACGTGCCCTTTGGAGATTTTCACGTCCTCGGGCACGGGCTGATTCGCCAAGTTCAAAGCGCCTTGATCACGGTTGTCGCTCGACCTCACCTCAACCATAACCTTGCCAACAAGAACGTGGGCGGCTTCAACAGCTATTTTCCGATGCCTTTTGGCAGTGGGGCACGGGTGGTCATCGAAAACACCTCTAACCGCCCCATCCGCGCTCTGTACTACCACATCAACTATCAGAAATGGGAAGCAGCTCCCAGTCCCTTGCGCTTTCACGCCCGCTACCATGAAACCCCTGCCGAACCTTATCCGGGAGCTGCGGCAGGTCGAAGAGAAGCAAAAAACCCGTCTGGCCACGACAATCACCTGATTCTGGATGTGAAAGGCCGGGGCCACTTCCTGGGAGTTGTCTTGAGTGTGGATGCTTTGGGCGCCGGATGGTGGGAAGGCGACGAAATGATCTGGGTTGATGGTGAGAACCGGCCCTCGATTCACGGAACAGGAACAGAGGATTACTTTGGAGGCGCCTGGGGGTTCCGCCAGGAGTACAACAGGCCTTACCACGGAATCTCAGTCCTGCAAAGAGTAGCGAGTCGGGAGGACTGGCGGGCCGGTAAATTTACCGTGTATCGATTCCACCTGAACGATCCCATCTCTTTCACCCGCTCTCTGAAAATCTCCATTGAGCGTGGCCACAACAACCATCGACGTGATTGCACTTACTCCAGCGTGGCCTACTGGTACCAGGGCTAATCCGCATTTCTCACACCCGCAGTAGACCGGGTGTGAGAAATGCGGACTAATACTCTGTGTGCTCTGTGGTGAAAACAATCCGGTGAGGTAAAATGTTGTCAACTGCCGTGACATTTTTCTATGTCCCTTTGCCCAAATGAGGTAAACTCCCCCGAGATCATGCCGCTAGCTTCTGGTACTCGTCTTGGCCCCTATGAGATTGTCTCACTGCTTGGAGCAGGAGGGATGGGAGAAGTCTATCGTGCCAGGGATACGCGATTGGATCGGACGGTTGCCATTAAAGTGCTCCCCTCCGAGATTTCCGCTCAAGAGGATCTGCGTCAACGCTTTGAGCGCGAGGCCCGGGTTATTTCCAGTCTGAACCACCCCCACATCTGCGTGCTTCACGACGTTGGCCGGCAGGATGGAGTCGACTACCTGGTCATGGAGTATTTGGAAGGGGAGACGCTGGCCAAACGCCTGACCAAAGGCCCACTGCCGCTCGAGCAGGTGCTCGAGTACGCCGCCCAGACGGCCGACGCCCTGGACAAGGCCCATCGCCAGGGTGTGGTGCACCGGGATCTGAAGCCTGCCAACATCATGCTCACCAAGTCAGGGGTGAAGCTACTGGACTTCGGTCTGGCTAAGCTGCGCCCCCCTGAGGCAGCTGTGGGCGGCCTCACTGCCCTTCCCACCGAACAGAAGAGCCTCACGGCCGAAGGCACGATTCTGGGAACCTTACAGTACATGGCCCCGGAGCAACTGGAGGGAGAGGAAGCCGATGCGCGAACGGACATCTTCGCCTTGGGTGCCTTGATCTACGAGATGGCGACCGCGAAGAAGGCGTTTGAGGGGAAAAGCCAGGCCAGTTTGATCGCCAAGATTCTGGGAAGCGATCCAGCGCCTATGACAACGATGCAGCCGATGACACCGCCGGCGCTGGATCGGGCGATGCAGAATTGTCTGGCCAAGGAGCCGGATGAGCGCTGGCAAACAGCGCATGATGTGCTGCTGGAGTTGAAATGGATTGCCGAAGCAGGGTCACAAGTAGGAATTCCAGCTCCGGTTGTCGCCCGTCGCAAAAGCCGGGAATGGTTGATGCGGGCATTGATGGCTGTGCTCTTTCTTGTGGCACTCGGCTTGGCTGTAGTTCATTTTGGCGAAGTTCTTGAGGAAAAACACGGCACTCGATTCCTGGTGTCGCCAGGCGAGGAGATAGATTTTAGACCCTGGGATTTGCCGGTCATCTCGCCCGACGGTCGGCTTCTTGCATTTACTGGTGCGAGTGAGGGCAAGGAGCTTCTCTGGGTGCGTCCAATGGATTCTCTTGGGGCCCAGCCGCTGCCTGGGACAGAGGAAGCCTACTCTCCCTTCTGGTCACCCGATAGCCGCTTTATCGGATTTTTTGCTGGCGGGAAGCTCAAGAAGGTCGAGGCTTCTGGAGGGCCTGTGCTAACACTGTGTGATGCGCCTTCTAGCCGGGGCGGCACCTGGAATGGGAACGGAGTCATTGTCTTTGCACCAACGCCGACAGACGGACTCTATCGGGTTCCAGAGTCAGGGGGCGAAGCAACGCCTGTTACTACGCTCGAGAAATCCGCTGGTGAACGCACTCACCGCTGGCCCCATTTTCTGCCCGATGGTCATCACTTCCTGTATGCAGTTGATGCTGAGCAGTCCGGGCAAAGTGGTATCTACCTCGGATCACTGGATTCCAAAGAGGTCACGCGGCTTTTGGATGACTACTCGAGCCCGGGGTATACCCCACCGGGTTATCTCCTTTTCGTGCGCCAAGGCACGCTGATGGCGCAGCCGTTCGATACAAAGGATTTGACAATCACAAACCAGGCGTTCCCGGTAGCCGAGCAGCAGGTAGGTTTTTTACTGGGAAGGTTTTCTGCTTCACAGAACGGAGCGCTGGCTTACTTCGCAAGTACAAGCGCAAACTCACAGCTTGTCTGGTTTGATCGCCAAGGAAAGCAGTTGGGCAGAGTTGGAGAACCCGGGGAGTATGTGCAGATCGTCCTTTCACCGGACGAAAAGCGCGTGGCGGTAGCGTTGGTCGATCCGCAGTCCGGAAACGCAGACATCTGGCTCGTTGAGTTGTCAAGTAGCATTTTCTCTCGATTTACATTCGATCCTTCTCGCGATGGCGATCCGGTCTGGTCCCCGGACGGACGCCAGCTAGTCTTCCAGTCCGCCAGGAAGGGTAGACCCGATCTTTTTCAAAAGCTCGTCGGAGGCGGCCAGGAAGAAGTACTCTTTGAGTCTAACGAAAATAAATATCCCGAAGATTGGTCCAGCGATGGACGCTTTATTGTCTTTATCTCTATAAATGGTAGGACTGTGCATGCACTTCCACTATCGGGCGATCAAGAGCCGATGCGCGTTTTGGAGACACCTTTTGACAAAGATGAGTTCCATTTCTCCCCCGACGGCCGTTGGATCGCCTACAACTCCGATGAGTCAGGAAGGTGGGAGGTCTACGTTGCGTCCTTTCCTGACTTCACCGAAAAACGCCAGGTTTCAAATTCTGGTGGCGTTCAAGCACTCTGGAGAAAAGACGGGAAGGAGCTTTTCTATCTGGGCCTGGATGGAAAGCTGAGGGCGGTGGCGGTCAAGGCGGGTTCCTCGCTGGAGACGGGTATCCCGCAGGTTCTCTTTGAAACGAAGGTCAGAGTGAGTCCCATTTGGGATCAGTACTGCGTTACCGGGGATGGCCAGAGGTTCCTCATCAATGAACCCGCTGAAGACGTCTCGTCTCCCATCACTGTGGTGCTCAATTGGACGGCCGAGCTCAACCAATGACTTGATTCAGTGGACCGTACCATCCATTACCCCGCTTTTACTAAAACCGCGGCGTGCTTTTGGATCTTCCGGATGGCGGCGGCGATATCGTCCATGTCCGATTGGGGTCCCAGGAGCTTCGACTGTCCAAACCACACCGCTTCACTGCACAGCTTGTCATTCTCAGGGCAGTGGTTACGCTCCTCCAACTCAGCCAGCTGCTTTGCAGAGTAGATGCTCCGAAAGGCACGAGACTCCAGAGTGTGTTTCAAGAAAGGTTCCTTATTGAGCGGCCTGTAACCTCCCGAACCGGGAATCCCTTCTGCGCGCAAGGCCTCGAGAAAACGGGATCGGGGAAGATTCGCGAAATGACTCCTGTCATATCGGAGCATATAGAGATGATAAGCATTTCTCGTACAGCCCTCATATTGGCGGGCCGGAATAATCCCGGGAATTTCGTTCAGTCGCCGCGTGAGGTACTGGGCGTTCCGCTCCCTGGTTCGCGCCTGCTCTTCCAGCCGCGTTAGCTGCTCAAGGAGGAGTGATCCCTGGAATTCGGTCATACGGCGGTTATCTCCATTTCGTTCGTAGGAAAATGTGGTGTTTCGCTTTCGAACCAGCTTCCCATCGGCCGCGAGTGAGTAGCCGCGTCCCGCGTTGTGAAAACTGCTGCAAACCTTCATCAGTTCAGCATTGTTGCTGGCAATGGCACCTCCTTCACCGGAATTGAGGTTCTTGGAGGCCTGAAAGCTGAAACAGCCCAGGTCTCCCACCGTCCCCGCTTTCTTCCCGCGCCATTCGGCCAGGTGAGCCTGACAGGCGTCTTCAAGTATTGAAAGTTTGTATTTCTGCGAAATCTCCAGGATTTTGTCCATTTCGGCTACATTGCCCCCCAAATGGACAGGCAGGATGCAGCGCGTCCGATCGGTGATGGCGGCTTCAATCTTATTGGCATCGATCTGCGACGTCTCACGATCGGAGTCGACTAAGACAGGAAGAGCATGGTGCAGAAGGACTACATTGATGGTGGCCACAAAAGTATAGGGAGGAACAATAACTTCGTCTCCCGGCCCAATGTCCAGAGCGAACAGGGAGGTATAAAGAGCACTGGTCCCGCTGGATGTGGCCACGACAAAACGGGCTCCCAGTCGTCGAGCCCACGATTCCTCAAATTCTGTCACATAGTGACCGTTGGATCGGAACCAATTCTTGGATTCCAGCACTTGTTTCCACGATTTGCGGTCATTTTCGGCAATGACCGGCCAGGAAGGAAAAGATTTTGTCCGAACCGGTTTTCCGCCCAAAAGGGCTAGTTCTTGGTCGACGGATTCGGAACGGACGGTAGACCCAAAACCGGATCGCGCACTTAAACTCATCCCGGCCGTCCCGGCAGAAACGGTACTCACAAAGTGACGACGTGTCAGGTTTTTACTCATGCTGCCTCCTCGTTGGGGCCGCGTCTTTAAAGACACGGCCCCACCTATTGGCTTCGCACCTTCTTAACCAGCTCATGGACCTTGTTGATCACAGTCTCTTCGACGGAAGGCGCAAAAGGTGCCGGATGACCATAGTAGATCATGGAGTAATCGGCCTCGTAGCCTCCCTCCTGAAGGACCCTCAGAGACGGCAAGTAGGCGAAGACATCATTGTTATAAGCTGTCACCCACAGTTTGTCAGCTCCCAATTCCTGTTTCAGACGCAGGTTGTAGTCCACCACGACCTCTCCAGCCATCGCCACCAGGGTAAGATCGTTTCCAAACTGCCAGACCTGCAGGGGATAAGGATACTCGCTTGGAAGCTGTCCTTGCTGGTCTAGAATTTTCAGCATTTGCCGGGCGTGCCGTTGCCTTGCTCCATCATCACCATGAACCCGGGCCTGCAGTGTTTCCCGGCTGGGGGTGGTGGAAAAGGCAACAGGGAACACTTCAAACGCAGTTTTCAGAGGACCCTGCACGGTCCTCAAAGGACCCGTAAGAGATTTGTCCACAGTCCTGGCGAGGCGCTGTCCGTGTTCATCAGCCAATTTCACCGTGCCGCGGGGGTAGGGATTGGCATCGGCTCCACAGCCCATCATGAAAAAGGCTACCGAGCCGGGATACCGATACTCCAACCAGGTTTGTGCCGTACCTGCGTAGTCGCCATGAAAATGGTAGACCCGCGCCGTAATAGTGGTATTGTGACAGGCGTAGCTAAAGACAAGTCCTCGGAGATTGCCTTCTTCTCCATCGACCACCAAGAAGGGCACCTCGTGATCGACCGGCCCACCTCTGTTGACTCCAATGACGTACCGGTCTTTCTTCTTCACCCGGCGATTGACACCAAACCTGACCTCGGTCCGGCCAAAACTGAGACGTGCCGGCTGAAGGTTCTCCAGTGCGATGCCGATGAGCTGGATAATCTTGTCCTCAAATTGGGCCGTGTAAGCATTGACCTGCGCAGATTCCTCATCAGTCATGCTGTAGGCAATGGCCAGGTTCGCGCTCAAGACCGGCCCGGCGTGCGTGTGAGTCGAACTCAGGAGCAGTCGATCTCGAGACAGGCCGTACTGCTCCTGAGCCCGTTGGGCAATGCTGCTGGCCAGCCCGGCCGGGATTCCCAGGACGTCGGTGGTGACCAGAGCAGCCTGGTTGCCCGTTTCGTCTTCCAGGACCAATGCCCTGGCATAAAGTTCCTGTAGTGTGCCTTCGGAGGGGTGAGTTCGAGCTCCGTAACCTCCCAACCAGAGAGGCTTCTGGGGAGTGATCGGCGTCTTCGCCAGGCCGGCTTTCCAGTCGGCAGCAAAGGTGGGAACAATCGAAACTAAAATGATCAGGAATGCAAGCTTGCAGGATCTTCCGATCACAG
>JALLON010000136.1 GCA_027717925.1 Acidobacteria bacterium AH-259-G07
GGTGGCAGCAATGGCTTCGGGAGGCCCCTTGGCGATGAGTTGGCCTCCCCCTGTACCCCCTTCCGGCCCTAGATCAATAATCCAATCCGCGCATTTGATGACATCAAGATTGTGCTCGATGACGATCACGCTAGCCCCCTCGCAGATGAGACGATCAAAGGCCCGCAGTAGTTTGCTGATGTCGTCAAAGTGCAACCCTGTGGTAGGCTCATCGAAAATGAAAAGCGGACGTTTGGAGATTTTTTGGGAGAGATAGGAGGCGAGTTTAATCCGCTGTGCCTCACCTCCCGACAAGGTGGTTGCCGATTGCCCCAGACGTAGATAACCCAGACCAATCTCGTCGAGGACCTTCAACTTGCGCACTAACGAAGCGTGGGCCTTGAAGAAGTCAATGGCTTCCTGGACGGTCATTTCCAAGACCTCGGCGATATTTTTCCCTTTGTAGGTGATTTGTAGGATTTTGTTTGTAAAGCGGGCACCATTGCAGTCCTCGCACATGAGCTCGACGTCCGCCAGAAACTGCATTTCGACAGTCATCGTGCCTGAACCGTCACAGGTTACACAGCGCCCGCCGGGGATGTTAAAAGAGAAATGTCCTGGAGACAGATTCTGTGAGTGCGCCTCTCTTAAAGAGGCAAAAGTCCTGCGGATCTCGTCGAAGGCTTTAATATAAGTGACCGGGTTGGAACGAGGCGTCCGGCCAATTGGCGTCTGATCCACTAACAGGATCTCGCTCATGTGTGTTGCCCCTTCGATGGAATCGAATTCACCAACCTTGTCTTTCCATTCCCCTCTGAGTTTTTTCAGGCCGGCGTAAAGGACGTCGTTGACCAGCGTAGACTTGCCGGATCCTGAGACTCCAGTGACGCACACTAGAACTCCCAAGGGAATACGCACCGTTAGGTTTTTGAGGTTATGCTGGCGAGCACCGCGAATCGTCAGGAAATGTCTGTTACTGGAGCGGCGGAAGACCGGTGTAGGAATCTTCTGCTTTCCGGTGAGATACTGTCCCGTAAGAGAAGCTTCATTGTCCAGCAGTGAAGACAAATCTCCATTGTGTATCACCTTTCCACCCTGTTCCCCTGCCCCGGGTCCCATATCGATGATGCGGTCGCCGTTCTCGATCATCTCTTTTTCGTGTTCCACGACCACGATGGTGTTTCCGAGGTTACGAAGCTCTTTAAGGATTTCAATGAGCCGGGTCTCATCCCTCGAATGTAGACCTATCGATGGTTCGTCCAAGACGTAAAGAGTACCCACCAGAGAAGAGCTCAGAGAAGCTGCCAGGTGAATACGCTGCATCTCTCCGCCGCTCAGTGTCGAAGTCAGACGATCCAAAGTGAGATATTCCAAACCGACCTTTATCAGGAAATTCAGACGCTGCTTAATCTCCCTCACAACCTTTTCGGCAATGCTGAGCTGGGAAGGAGTGAGACGGAGTTTGGAGAAGAATTTCTGAAATTCGGAGATGGGCAGGGCTGTCAGCCGGCTAATTCTTTTGCCGTCCAGGTAAACGTCTCTGGCCTCCTGACAGAGACGCTCTCCATCACAGTCGGGACACAAGGTATAAGCGCGATACCGGCTGATGAAGATGCGGACGTGGATCTTGTATTTTTTTCTCTCCAAATAGCCAAAGAAACCCTTCACACCGGGGAAATGTCCCTCTCCGTTCCAGATCTTGCGTCGCACGCTGTCTGAAAGCTGTCAAAACGGCTTGTCGAGTGGAATCTTCTTTTCCCGCGCGTAAGCTTCGAGTTTCTTCTGAAAGCGGCGGTAGCGGGGTTTTGTAAAAGGCTGGATGGGCCCTTCGTGAATATTCTTGTTCGGGTCGGGGATGATCAGATCCGGATCGAGGGTGATAGTGTTTCCAAAACCCTGGCATGTCGGACAGGCGCCAAATGGGTTGTTAAATGAAAAGAGTCGAGGTTCAGGAGAACGGTAGGAAATGTTGCAATGCTGGCATTCGAATCTTTCTGTAAAGCGTTGCGGCTTTGCGGATTTTCCGTCGGCTTTGACGTCAAGAACATAGACCATGGCAACTCCACTGCCCTCTCGATAGCACAGCTCAAGTGAGTCCGCCAGCCGATCTCGAAGGTCTGGGCGAATTACCAGTCGATCCACCAACACCTGTGCCTGCTCGAGTTCCTCAATCGATTGAGGCCTGTATTCTGGGAGCTGCAGAATGGGCGATTTTGGAATCTCCCCTAGGATCAGACGATAGAAACCCTCTTTCAAAAGATTTTCCACGATCAGATTCAAAGGGACGTCTCGACTGTCTGAGTTTAGGTCCAGGCGGCTGCCCTTGAAAGGGAAGGTGATGTAGATTCGAGTCCCTTCCGCCAGAGCCATCACCTGTTCAACAACCTCGTCAATCGTGTTCTTTT
Source organism: Acidobacteria bacterium AH-259-G07 (assembly GCA_027717925.1). Taxonomy (GTDB): domain Bacteria; phylum Acidobacteriota; class UBA6911; order RPQK01; family JADFOI01; genus JALLOL01. The sequence continues at coordinate 2,385 of JALLON010000136.1, forward strand.
TAACCTCCCTTCCACACTCGCGACATAAGATAGTACCGACCCGCGCATAGAGTAGGCGCAAGTAATCGTAAATCTCTGTCACCGTTCCTACGGTGGAACGAGGGTTACGGGCTGTGTTTTTCTGTCGTATGGCAACAGCCGGGCTAATTCCGGTGATCTCACGAACGCGAGGTTTGTTAATTCGCTCCAAAAACTGCCGGGCGTAAGCCGACAGTGATTCCACGTATCGACGCTGGCCTTCTGCGTAAAGCGTGTCAAAGGCCAAACTTGATTTGCCCGATCCACTGACTCCAGTCACCACAGTGAGGCGGTTGATCGGGATCTCGACGTCAATATTCTTCAGATTGTTCTGCTGCGCTCCCAGAATTCGGATGCAGCCGTCACTTCGAGAATCGTCGCCCATACCAAAACAACCAGTCTACCATGAACACTTTTTGGCGGGGGATTGTCCACATGATATAGTTGATCCTCATGAAAATTAAGGCAGTGACTCCCTATATGGCACTCCCGGGGGGAACCGTTCGTGTAGAAGTGGAGGGGCTTCAGAATCCCTCGGGGGTTGAGGTCGAGGTGGGCGGTATCAAAGCCGATATCCTGGGGACCTCTCCTAGTATTGTGACAATCAAGATCCCTGAAAGATGCGGAGACGGTCTAATCGTCCGCAATCAAAAAGAACAACGTATCCAGTTGAAGGTAGGTCGGATCGTGGCTTCCGAGCTTCATCCAGTGGCCAATCCTGTGCTGGACTCGATGGGTAACGTCTACGTGACCTACAGTGGAACTCGTGGAGAAAAGGTGCCCTTTAGCGTCTTTGTGGTTTATGCCGATGGCAGCAAGCACCCTTTTCTTGCTGAGGTCATCAATCCGACCGGCTTGGCCATTGGGCGGGACGACTGCCTTTACATCACCAGCCGACACACAGGCACTGTGTATCGGTCCACTTTCGATAAACAGGTTGAGAAATACGTGGACGGACTCGGATTAGCAACCGGATTAGTTTTTGACTCGCGAGGGAATCTCTTGGTGGGAGACCGAAGCGGAAAGATCTACAAAGTGAACCCGGGAAAGGACCCGAGTGTTCTGTGTGAGTTGGAACCCAGTGTTTCCGCCTACCATCTGGCAGTAGCTCCAGATGACACTCTTTTTGTGACCGGTCCGACCCTGGCAACTCAAGATTGTATTTATCGGATCTCTTCCAAAGGTGAGGTTAAGGTGTTCTTCAAAGGCCTGGGCCGACCCCAAGGGTTGGGGTTTGATCCGGAAGGGAACCTTCAGGTTGCAGCTTCGTGGCGAGGCAAAAAAGGACTGTACACGTTTCGAAATGGTGCTCCTGAGCTGACCGTTTCTGGTCCCATGCTGGTCGGTTTCGCTTACAACAAAGAAGGGGATGTACTCTATCTGGTAGACAATGCAAGCCTTTTCCGCATCGAGCTCGCTGGGAAATGACAGCTGACAACTGACAGCTGACAGCTCACCAGCTGACGGGCCGAGCCACAATGGAGGTCAGCTGGTCAGCATTCTGGCTTCTGAATTTTGGCTCCTGGCTCCTGACTCCTGGCTCGCGTCTCACAAATCCTGTCAGCTGTCAGCCAGCTCAACACCTCAAAGGCTGAACGAAATGCCCGTCTCCTTTCAAGTTCTGGCTCGAGATGAGAAAACTGACGCCCGCTCCGGAGTTCTGCAGACCCCTCATGGTGACATCGAGACTCCAGTTTTTGTGCCTGTCGGAACAGCCGGCACCGTCAAGGCAATGCCCCACGAACTACTGGAAAAGCTGGATGCTCGCATTATCTTGGCGAACACCTACCATCTCTATCTTCGTCCGGGGCAAGAGGTTATTCTTGGGCAGGGCGGGCTTCACCGGTTTATGTCATGGAACCGGGCGATTCTTACCGATAGCGGAGGTTACCAGGTCTTCAGTCATCAGGCGCTCAGGAAGATCACCGAAGAAGGCGTAGAATTTCAATCCCACCTGGACGGAAGTTACCACTTCATTTCTCCAGAGAAGTCCATTCAAATCCAGCAGACGCTCGGTTCAGACATTATCATGGTGTTTGATGAGTGCACGCCATATCCAGTGACGGAGCGCGAAGCCAGGGAGTCTATGCGGAGGTCGGTACGCTGGGCCCAGCGCTGCAAAAGTGCTTATCAAGGCGGGCGACAGGCCTTGTTCGGGATTGTTCAGGGCAGTGTTTTCTTTGAGCTGAGAAAGGAGAGTCTGGAGCGGCTTTGTGAGATCGATTTTGCCGGACTTGCGCTGGGTGGCTTCAGTGTAGGAGAACCGAAGCTTCTCATGTACGAAATGATTGAACATCTGAACGGCTTGATGCCGGGGAATAAGCCTCGCTATCTCATGGGTGTGGGCACTCCTTTAGACTTGCTTTCTTGTGTCAAGCAGGGAATGGATATGTTCGATTGTGTCCTTCCTACCCGAAATGCACGAAACGGAACGCTCTTTACTTCCGTTGGGCGAATCAGCATCAAGAACGCACGATATCGGGATGATGAAGGACCTCTGGATCCAAACTGCAAGTGTTTGGTGTGCAGGCGCTATAGTCGAAGCTATCTTCGACATCTGTACATTTCGGGGGAAATTGTTTCAAGCATTTTAAATACCTATCATAATGTCTTTTTTTACCTTGACTTCATGAGGAAGATTCGAAACAGTATCGCACTTAATTCCCTATCGGAACTAGAGGAGCGTTTCCGGGAGCAGTACGCCGAATGAACCAAAATGTGTGATATACTCAGCGTTTTTTAAAGGCCCATGATTCCCTATATGATGGCGCAGCAAAGCTCGTCCCCGGCTCCAGGGCTCCCCTTGTTTTTGCCTTTCGTCCTCATCGTGGGGATTTTCTATTTTTTGATTATTCGTCCAATGCGAAAGCGGCAAAAGAGCCTGGAAACGCTCATCAGCAATCTCAAGAATGGTGACAAGGTGATTACCAACGGTGGAATCCATGGAACGATTGCAGGAGTGAGAGAAAATATATTTCTTCTCAAAGTGGCGGACCAAGTTAAGATTGAAATCTCAAAAAACGCTATCGCCTCCCGACAATCAGCACCGGAGAACTAGGGCGGGGGGGGGCAGAGCGTGAAATTCCAATTTTTGAACCCTCGAAAAACTAACCCAAACGACGGACCAAAAATTGGAATTTCACGCTCTGACCCCCCGCCCAAGAAGTCATGAAACGAAATCTAAAATATCGATTGATTTTCATTTTAGTGGTTCTGCTCGTCAGCATTTTTCTCTCCTATCCACCCTCTGAAAAAGTCAATTTAGGTCTGGATCTCAAGGGTGGCGTTCACTTGGTTCTGCAGGTCATGACAAACGACGCCTTTGAGGCAGAAGTCAACCAGGATCGAGAGCGCATTGAACAGGACCTGCAAGAGAAGGGAATTGCCTTTACTCGCACACAGGTTACACAGGACTTCGGAATCGAGATTCTGGGAGTGCTTCAGGACCAGCAGCAGGAATTGGAAGATTACTTAGACCAATATTCGGCAAGGTGGACTTATCACACTCGCTTTCGTGAAGGAGAAGTCGATGTAGCGATGTTAATGAACGCCGGGGCGAAAAAAGATCTGGCTGATTTGACAGTGCGGCAAGCCAAAGAAACGATTCAAAAGCGAGTCGACCAGTACGGTGTGGCGGAGCCCACCATCCAGATTTATGGCAGCGGTGATGTGAAAGATCAAATCATCGTGGAATTGCCGGGGGTCGAGGATTTCAATCGTGTCCTTAACCTGATCAAAAGGACGGCGCGACTGGAGCTCAAGCTTGTCCATCCGAGCAATGGGGGACCCTATCGCACTCGGGAGGCCGCTCTCGAAGCCCTTAACAATTCCCTCCCTTCAGATTACGAAATCCTGCCTTATCTTGACACGAGTGAGACCGGGAATCAGACGACGTATATGGTGGTCCGCAAAGCTCCGTCCATCACTGGCCAGCATCTCAAGAATGCCCGTCCCTCGCTGGATAACTTCACGGGCCGCTCAGAAGTCGAGTTTTCCCTCAATCCTGAAGGGGTGAGGTTGTTTACCTGGGTCACCGGCCAAAATGTGGGGAATCGACTGGCCATTGTCCTGGACGAGGAAATTCGCTCGGCTCCGAATATTAGTGAACAAATAGATTCGGAGGGCGCACGAATCACGGGGAGCTTTTCGCCCGAGCAAGCACAAGATTTGGCTCTGGTATTGCGTTCTGGTGCCCTTCCGGCCGCCATTCGTATTCTGGAGAACCGAATCATTGGGCCTTCTCTCGGCCTGGATTCCATCCGAAGAGGTATCGTCGCCTCATTGGTGGGTCTTGTGCTGGTGGTTTCGGGGATGTTGCTTGTGTATAGATTCTCAGGCATCAATGCGATTGTTTGTCTGATCTTGAATCTTCTCGTCCTTCTGGCAGTGTTGGCTTCCGTTCACGCCACCTTGACTCTTCCGGGAATTGCCGGGATCATATTGACGATTGGGATGGCAGTGGATGCCAATGTCCTGATTTTTGAGAGAATCAAGGAAGAGTTGCGCGTGGGGAAAACGGTTCGCAGTGCAGTGGATGCGGGCTTTGACCGCGTATTTTCTACCATTCTCGATACCAACATCACCACTCTTATCGCTGCCGTGTGCCTTTACCAGTTTGGGACAGGCCCCGTGCGCGGCTTTGCAGTGACTTTGGGAGTTGGTTTGTTGGCCAATATTTTTACCGCCATTTTCGTCTCAAGGACCCTTTTCGGTTGGATCTTGCAGCTGCGTGAGGTGGAGAGACTCTCAATTTAGGTGGGAACAAAGTGCTATTTTGGGTGACTAAATAAGCTAGTGGCTCGACCCATAAAT
>JALLON010000137.1 GCA_027717925.1 Acidobacteria bacterium AH-259-G07
TAAGATTGCCTTCAAGTCGCTGTAGGCTTATCATTTTAAGAATGATTCCTTCTGCTAGAACGATGTTAAGGAATCTCAAAATAGTGCATGACTATTGGTATTGGAGACGGCCACAATGGAAATCCCGGGTTAGGTCGTTCTCTTCGAAGCGAGGTGTGATCATGTTGAAGGCAAGTCGACCTGGATTGGTAGTTGCGTTGGCTGTCGTCACATTGCTCGGCACTGGAGTTGAGGCCTTCGCCCAAGTCCTCCCGAATCCGTATCGCGCCGTTGATGGCTGGGCAAAGCTTCCGGACGGGAGAGAGATGGGAGCGGTGGGCGGGGTGACGATCGACCCCGATGGCGACCATATCTGGGCAGTGGTGAGATGTTACGAGACCGACCCGGCTCGGTTCGGTAACGAGTGTCTTGATTCGGATCTGGACCCGGTCCTCAAGTTCGACCTGGAAGGCAATGTCGTGGAGAGCTTCGGGAGCGGGATGTTCATCTGGCCCCACGGGATCGATGTGGACCAGGACGGAAACGTGTGGGTGACCGACGCGGTGAGCGCCGCGCGAACGCCAGATGGGACAAGAGGGCACCAGGTCATCAAGTTCAGCCCGGATGGAGAGGTGTTGATGACCCTCGGCACACCGGGAGTTCCCGGAGACGGTCCGTACAGCTTCAACCGCCCGAGCGATGTCGTGGTGGCTGACACTGGAGACATTTTCATCGCGGATGGCCATGGCGCCGATGGGAACAACCGCGTGGTGAAGTACTCGAGGGACGGGAAGTTCATCAAGGCGTGGGGATCGACCGGCTACGCGCCGGGCCAGTTCCGGACGCTGCACGCCATCGCCATCGATTCCAGAGGCCGGGTGTTCGTGGGCGACCGATCGAATAATCGGATCCAGATCTTCGACCAAGAGGGGAACTTCCTGGCGATGTGGATGCAGTTCGGGAGGCCGAGCGGGATCTTCTTCGATGAGAACGACCAGATCTATGTTGCCGACTCGGAGTCGGACAACGAGCAGAATCCGGGTTGGGAGATGGGGATCAGGATCGGGGACGCCCGAACCGGTTGGGTGACCGCCTTCATTCTCTATCCGTGGGGGGATCCGCGTGAGACCGCGGGAAACGGGGCGGAGTTCGTTGCGGTGGATCGCGACGGCAACCTGTACGGGGGGGAGCCCCGCCCTCGGAAGTTGCAGAAATACGTCAGAGTTAGGCCGTAGACCTGCGCCATGCGCAGTGGCCCTTCGATCCCGCCCAGGGCAGGCTGGGTCGGGCGCAGTCGCGCGGGTTTCGGGCGGTGTGATTCCAGGGGGGATTTTCTGCACCGGCGCTGTGGCTCAGTCCGGCGAGGTCCGAACGTCCGGCCGCCTTCAGTCGCCTTTTTCCGGCAACCAAACGGCCATGGCGCCCGGTCCTCGATTGGACCAAACGTTGTACGGAACGGCCGTGAATCCCGGGCCACTGATAACGGTTACCCCGCCCAGGAGATCGGCCCGGTGTTCCACCGAAAATCGGGCACCCCTGGGGACAGGGATGCGGCCGATATCTCCGCCGTTGTCCACGCTCTCCACGCAGTAAACGATCGGGCCCCTCTCAAGCGCCACGCGTCCACGGTCGGCCTCCACCGCCTCGTGTGCAACCACACGGCGGACATCCATGGGTAGTTCAAGACGCACGGTGTCGCCCGGGGACCAGGTTCGCTCGAGGCGGACGTAGCCGCGCTGCGGTGTGACGGCAACTGGGCTCCCGTTCACTGCGAGTGCCACCTCGCCCGCCTCACCCTGGTAGCGGTACAGCTTGCTGGGCACCGGCTGATTTCGCGCCCAACCCGGAATCCTGACCAGAATCGCGAAGGGAGCAGGTCGTTCCGGCCTGACGGTGATCTCGATGTCGCCCATCCAGGGATACTCAGTTCGCTGTTCCAGCCGGATGCGACCGCCATCCAAGTCGACGTGGGCCTGGCTGGCTGCAAAGAGATTGACGTAAATCTCGCCGGCACGCACCGCATAGAGGTAGCCCGGAATCGACGGCATGGTTCGCGCCACGTTCACCGGGCAACACGAGGTGCGGAACCACCGTGACCGGGTTGCCTGCCCCTGGTTAAACTTGGTCTCCCCGTCCGCCGCCAGCGGGTTCGGATAGAAGAAGGTGTCGCCCTCGAGCGACACACCGGACAGGAATCCGTTGTAGAGGACGCGCTCCAGCACATCGATGTATTTGCCCTCGCCATGGAGCAGAAACATCCGGTGCTGCCATAGCGCGTTGGCGATCGAGGCGCAAGTCTCGGCGTAGGCCTCGGCGTTGGGCAGTTCGTAGTCCTCCCCGAACCCCTCGTGACGGCGGTGCGCGCCGATCCCACCCGTCAGATACATGCGGCGGTCGACGATGCTGTGCCAGATCCTGTCGAGCGCGGGCCGAGAGCTTTCGTTGTCCGTCAGCGCGGCGACGTCCGAGACGCCGGCGTAGAAGTATGCGGCACGCACGGCGTGCCCCACCGCCTTCGACTGCCGGCGCACCGGCAGGTGGTCCTGTGAGTACCATCGCTCCCGGCGTTCGGACTCCATGGTGTGACGCTCTGGATTGCCGCGTTCATCGACAAAGAAACGGGCGGTCTCGAGATAGCGGTGATTCCCCGTAGCCCGGTACAGCTTCACAAGCCCGATCTCGATCTCCTCATGACCCGGCACATCGCGGATGCGGTCCGGGCCGAAGACGCTGCAAAGCAGGTCCGCGTTGCGGATGGCCACGTCTAGCAGCGTACGTTTCCCGGTTGCCTGGTGGTGCGCCACCGCCGCCTCATACAAGTGTCCGACGTTGTAGAGCTCGTGGCTGGTGATTAGATTGGACCACCGGGTCTCACCCATGCGGTCGATATCGTCACCCCGGCCGATAGTCCGAAGTGTGAACAGGTAACCATCCGGCTCTTGGGCGGCGGTGATCTTGGCAATGAGGTCGTCGAGGTAATGGTCGAGTTCTGGGTCGGGGTGAATCGAAAGCGAGTAGGCGGCCCCCTCGATCACCTTGAAGACATCGCTGTCGTTGTAGCGCAATCCTTCGAACTCCCCCTCCATCAGGCCGCCGGCTTTGGCAAAGTTCGCCATCCGTCCCGTCTCCTCACAGCGCCGCAGCGAGACAGGGATCGTTACCTTGCGGTTCGTCTCGATCCTCGGAGACCAAAACGAATCCGTCAAGTGGACCTTGGTGAAGGCTACGGGCTCATAAGGGTAGTCGGCCGAGCCGGTGGCTTCCGGCTGCCGGCAGGAGACCAGCACAAGCAGTGTGGCGGCAAAGGAAAACAAAAGACGCACGGCGGTTGCTAGTGTGACAGAGAAAAAAGAGAGAGTCTACTTCCGGAAGTCTTGTTCAAGGAAAGATACTAATCCCAGTTCGAGTAGCGCTTCGGCCAGGGTTTCACTGTGGGGAGAATCCCACAGCCAGAAAGCCATGGGAAACTTCTTCGACTGAAAGTAGTCGATGTTCTCCCGGGCCAACGCACGGGGATCGCACCCGGAGAGTTCCCGGGACACGGTCACGTTGAAGGTGTCTGTCGGCAAACCGGAGTCCACCCGAATGGACCCATATATCTGTCGAATTTCACATAAATCCACCTAGGATTGCCTTCAACTCTCTGTAGGCGTATCATTGCCAGCGGCAAAGGAAAAAGCTATGTGGAACTTTAACCGTCGTGACTTTTTGAAGTATGGCTCCCTGGTCGCTGCATCTGGTGCAAGCTTGCAGAAGATCCTCGCCGGTGAAAGCTGTGTGGCGACGAATCCAGACATTTTGGGCCCGTTTTTTCAGCCCGATGCTCCCTTTCGGACCCGGATCGCCTCGCCGGCAGAGCCGGGAGAGCGACTCTTCATTGAGGGAAGTGTCTCCGATTGTAGAGGGCCAGTTCCCGGGGCCGTTATAGAGGTCTGGCAGGCAACCGCCGCTGGCTGCTACAGCATCAATGAGGACTGCGGAGTGATTCCCGGAAATCCCGACGATTTCCGATTGCGAGCCCGAATCAAGACAGACGGGACGGGCCGCTATGAGTTCGAGACCATTAAACCGGCTCCCTATGATGTGGGTGGAGGACGATTCCGTCCGAGCCATATCCATTACAAGGTAACACTCCCACCTTCCGGAAGTGAGGAGAGAGTGGAGTTGATCACACAAGTCTATTTTCAAGGGGGGAAGTACAACAACACAGACCCCTACTCTTCCAAACTTGAAGCAAAGTCACGGACTATTCCTCTTGATAAGGATCCTGCTATGGATCTGCTGCAGGGCCGGTTTGACATCGTCTTACCTTCACCCTTCTTAGCCGGTAGGACTGCTGAACTGCAGGGGCACGATCTGTTAATCCGAAAGCTTGACGGAAAAGTTCGTTTTCACTTGCCCGAAGAGCACACAGACACCAGCGTTGTGGGGATTTATAGTGGGGATGGCTCGCTCATCCGAGAGTGGGAAGCCAGCGGAGGTGTTGTCGAGTGCGATGTTGGCAGTGTTCCCTCCGGAATGTATTTGGTCTGTCTTTGTTGCGGAGAGCTCGAACAGATGCTCCACCTAAGCCTCTAACGGACTTCACCGGATCCATCTAGAACCGGAAGTTCTCGCGGCAGAATAAACCCGTTGTGCAGCGGGTGGCGAACACAACAGGGGGGAACCCGCTCGGAACCCGAGCTCAGGAGACCAGCTTTATTCCCCCGCTTTTCATGGGGTTGATCCGGACGAGGCGATGCAACGGAGGTGCCATGAAGAATTACGGTAGCTGTTCGCCACTGTTTCTTGTCATATTCGTGCTGACAATCAGTCACTTGCCAGCGGTCGCACAGCAAATCACTCACGGCCCGATTCTCGGTCGTCTCGGTTCCACTGAAATCGGTGTTTGGGCCCGCACCGATCGGCCTGGTGAGTTCCGTGTCCGCTACGGCACGTCTCCTGACGCGCTGAGGCAGACCTCTCTAGCAGCGATCACCGCGATCGAGCGGGACAACACCGGATGGGTTCACATTCGCGACCTGCAGCCAGATACGAAGTATTACTACGAACTGATGGCCGGTTCCCCTCAGCGGCCTCGCTCGGAGCTGGGTGGCTCGTTCCGGACGCTCCCTACGGGCGATCAGTTCCGCCATCCGCAACACAACCCAAAAGGCCTGTTCAACTTTAGCTTCGAGTATGCCTGTGGCAACAACCAGCCCGCCAATCTGGCACTGCCGGCCTTCAAGACGATGCTTGAGCACCTAGACGGCAAAATCCATTTCGCGATTTTGAACGGCGACTGGCTCTACGAAGAAAAGCGCGAGTACACCGTCCCGGACTGGCTTGAGCAAGTTGGACAACCACAGGACCAACTGCCGGGAGTCGTCGAAATCGCCCCGACCATCGTCGGGGTTTGGGAGAACTACAAGCTTTATCTGGAGCGTGGTAAGAACCTCGCGGCTTGGCATCGGGAAATTCCATCGTTTTTCGTGTTCGATGACCACGAGATCTTGAACGATGTCAACGGCACCGGCACTGTCGGCTTGCGCAATCGGCGTGCCGTCTTTCGCGATATCGGTGTGCAAGCGTGGTATGACTACCTGGGATGGAGCAACCCAATTTCGCACCAGCAGAAAATCCAGTTTGGCCGGGCACGGCTGATCGCGGACCAAGACGTGCTGGTTGACGCGAGCGCGGACTTCCGAGAACTCAATCTGAATGAGGCTGCTACCTTGCTGGTTCACTGGGGCGGACCGACCGCGGGCGTCAACGACACGAGGCTAGACAAGGTTGATGGGGACCCGAACGCCGGTGTGTATGAAATCGCCGAGGTGCTCGACACTCGCAGTCATCGCCAGATGCACGACATTCGCGATCCCTTCAAAGCTGGAGTCTCTCTCCTGGGAAATCGACAGAAGAGCTGGCTGAAGCAGAGCATGGCTTCGAGCAATTCCGATTTCTTGTTTGTGGTGTCATCCGTCAACTTGATGGTTCCGCACGTTCTACCCGGTCCTGAAAAAAGGAATAAAGATGAGGCCTGGACGGCGGTTGCCGCCGAGCGCGAAGAGCTGATCAAATTCTGGGATTCCCTTGGCAAACCCGTCCTTGTTTTGACTGGCGACTTGCACAACAGTTTCGCGATCAAGATTACGGATCGAGTTTGGGAATTCGCATCCGGGCCCCACAACTCCGGCAACCATACGCTTGCGGCCGAATCGAACCGACCTCCAAACGGAGAGTTCGAATCGGGCGGGCGCCATTCTGAGATCCGCTGGTCCACGTTCTTCCCCAATGACATTGGAGGTCCCCGGCGGCGGCCCGTCTACGGCGTTGTCAAGGTAAATAACGTCTTCCGGAATCCTAGACCTAACGAGCAGGACGTCTGGGTGGCCTACCCTCGGCCACAGGTGATCGTCCAGTACTACGATGGTCTGAATGGAGATCTTCTCTACGCCGAGTCAATTCTGGCGTCGCAGTGACGAATTCGACTCGCGCCAGACGAATAAGCGCGGCTCAGCTCTCCAAGGACAAGTGCAGAATCTTTTTTCGCCGCATCCCGTATCGGCTCCCGGAACTACGACGTCTCGCCGGACGGCCAGCGGTTCCTAACTGCGAAGCTACGTCGAAGCTATGGGCGGTCACTTATCACTAATCGCCGAGTTGATTGACACACCACTTCGAATCGGGAGGAAGATTCCCCAGGGGGGAGAAAGACGGGCTTAGGGTAAGGCCGTCAAAGCGAAAATCAAAAATTCAAGATGTGATCCCCAGACCATGATATTCTTATGAGTGCTGGAAGGCTCTCAGGAGTAAAAGTCATCGCATGCAGCTTAAAATGCCTTTCATTCAAGAAGCCAACTTCCTTGAATGGGGCAGTGAGACCAGCCAGGTTCCAACGCCGAAGCGGTGTCTGTCCTGAGCCAGAAAAAGTTGGGAGGTCGCGAATACTTGTCGATTAACGATAAATACGAAGGCATTGAAGAAAAATACGATGGCGTCAAGGAATTAATGAACCTCGGGAAGGAGAAGGGATACCTTCTGTACGACGAGGTCAACGACGCTCTTCCAGACGACATCAAGTCCTCAAAAGACCTGGACAGCATCTTTTATCTTTTTGGCGATGCGGGAATCGAAGTCATCGATTCCGAGCAACAGCTGGAAGTTGGCGAACAAAAAATGCGTCCGAAGACCGAGGAGGCTGAGGCGACCGATCTTATAGCGGAGAGCTTCCAGAAGACCCCT